>NZ_QTLI01000066.1:0-545 GCF_003434625.1 Parabacteroides sp. AM17-47 | reverse complement strand
CCGCTTTTACCACGGGGAGCATGCTGCGCATCGTGGAGCGCAAACGATCGAACTCATCCGACTCGCCCAAAAGCAGATAGGCAGGAAGGAGCAAAGAGTAAAGCTTGCAACGGATCACGTCGGTCTCACCACGGAGAGAGGCGTAGCCACGCAGGACCTCACGGGCCAGACGGGCATCCTCATCCACTACCACGCCGGAGGCATGGTAACGGCCCAAGGCATCGTGCAAGCCCTCCGACAGACGGTCGTTGTCCAAATGGGTATACACGTGCTTGCCCCCCGTGTTCAGCTCGATCAACTCGTACTCCCCCGCTCTCACCTCGAACAAGGGGACCCACAGACAGTCGAGGATACGCACCATCACGTCCTTATGCCCACCGCCCGGCTGCACCACCACCTCAGCCTCCATGTCGGCAAAAGGGCCGGAGGTGATACGCACACGGTCGCCTTTCAACAGGTGGCCACTATCTGGCACGTACACCGGAAGCTCGTTGGAGTAAGACACCGCGACCCAACGTAAGGTCTCCATCTCACGATCCGAGAGG
>NZ_QTLI01000065.1:338-556 GCF_003434625.1 Parabacteroides sp. AM17-47 | reverse complement strand
CTACCCAGTAGGGACCCGTGCAGTACAGGTGTATTGAGTTTCGGTTCGCACGCTCACGATCCATGATCTCTGTCAAACGCTCACGCAACAGGCTCATCAGCCGGATGCCCGAAGGGACGCCGCATGTCTCTCTCTCTTCTCTCATATCTTTTATTTATCGCCGTTCCCGTGCCCGAACCAACGGTCGTAATCACGTAAACGACGTATCAACACGGACT
>NZ_QTLI01000065.1:0-328 GCF_003434625.1 Parabacteroides sp. AM17-47 | reverse complement strand
ACGGTCGTAATCACGTAAACGACGTATCAACACGGACTTGCTCTTCTTGGGCGAGGCCTCCTCCATCCAAGGGTCAATCAACTCGTGCGCCATGCGCTGGTAAAGGCTGCTGTCCGTGCAGCCATAGAGCGTGACCAGTAACAAGGCACGGGATTGCCCCGCTTTTATCACCGGGAGCATGCTGCGCATCGTGGAGCGCAAACGATCGAACTCATCCGACTCGCCCAACAACCTGTAGGCCGGAAGGAGCAACGAGTAAAGCTTACAACGGATTACGTCGGTCTCAGCACGGAGAGAGGCGTAGCCACGCAGGACCTCACGGGCCAGA
>NZ_QTLI01000064.1:322-579 GCF_003434625.1 Parabacteroides sp. AM17-47 | reverse complement strand
TGATAGAAAGACGATGATACTATTGTAAGTCCGTACGGAACAATATATTTTTAGTACATTTAAGGGCTGATATTCTTGGTTTCAAGGGGTGATTTGTGATAAATGTGTCATTTTTATTAAAAAAATACTATAGATTTAAGTCTAGTTTACAAAAAAAGTTATACATTTGCCCAGTTTTTAATGATATAGACCATGAATGGCGCACTAGTTCCGTACGAACTATGTCTATTCTACAATATAATATTACATATAAATGT
>NZ_QTLI01000064.1:0-312 GCF_003434625.1 Parabacteroides sp. AM17-47 | reverse complement strand
AGTTCCGTACGAACTATGTCTATTCTACAATATAATATTACATATAAATGTAATCAATCTAAACTTAATTTAAAACAAGAGCAAAATGACAAAGAATGAATCTAAGCTATTATCCCTTCAAGGGATAGCTAAAGCCTCAGCGTTCTGTTTGCTGCTTTCTGCCTTCTCTGTAGACGCCGCTATGGCCGTTCCCGCTTCCGCAGGTACGGTTGATGAAGTGATGGTCGTACAGCAGGGTAAGAAAGTGACAGGTATGGTTGTTGATGGTGCTGGTGAGCCTGTTATTGGCGCTAACGTGGTGGTGAAAGGCAC
>NZ_QTLI01000063.1:345-584 GCF_003434625.1 Parabacteroides sp. AM17-47 | reverse complement strand
AAGGTGCGAGAACGGTTATCACCCGGTTGTAGAGACGGGGCGTGCCCCGTCTCCCACCGGCTGATAGTATCTTTAAGTTACCATTTGGAGGGGATGAGACGGGGCACGCCCCGTCTCTACAGGAATGTATGTTCGATTTTTAGAAGGGACGTGATGATGTAGGAAATACGAGATCATTTCGTCTCTATTGCCATGTCTATACACTAGGAATAAGAACGAAGATTTAAGGAGAATCAAGG
>NZ_QTLI01000063.1:0-229 GCF_003434625.1 Parabacteroides sp. AM17-47 | reverse complement strand
CGCTACTCCCCAAGTAGCCTCACCCCACCTTTGGCATATAATTATATACATTCTCAAAGCAAGACTTATTTACCACCGTCATTTTCTCCAAGGAGAAACTTCTTAGATAAATCTGGGTTGTCTTGATGGATTTATGCCCCAATAACTCGCTGATCATCTCAATGGGGACATTTTGCTCCTTCAATGCCATGGCAAAAGAATGACGGATCGTGTAGGAAGTCACATCCGA
>NZ_QTLI01000062.1:0-905 GCF_003434625.1 Parabacteroides sp. AM17-47 | reverse complement strand
TTTAATGGAACTTTCCCTTTAATATGACACCACTCATTATTGCAACTGATGTCTTCAATCTCAGACATCATTTTTTGCAAATCTGTAATAGCTTTGGAACTTGCCGCTTGGGGTATCTGCAACTCAAAATAGAGCATCGGTTCGAGAATGTCCACACCTGACTGTTGCAAGGCCAGCCTGAAGACATAAGGGGTCAGCTGTCTGAAATCAGCAGGTGTACTTACCGGGCTATAATACTCGGCTTGAGTAAAAGTTACTTTCAGATCTGTCACTTCCCATCCATGTAAACCAGATTGGCAAGACATACGAATCCCTTCAAAAACGGCATTTTGAAAAGAATGGTTCAGATAACCATAGGAGATGTCACTTTCGATTTGCAACCCTGTCCCTAACGGCAAGGGTTCAAGCGTCAGCCCTATTGTGGCCCAGTAAGGGTTGGGTGGCACTTCGATCTGAATAATCTTATTGACCTTTTTTACAGGTCGTTCTTTGTAGATAGTCTTGATCTCATCAAAATGGACCTTTACGGAAAATCGTTCTTCCAGCAATGTCTGTATGATTTCCTTTTGTGTCAAACCATATAACGAGATTTCCAATTCATCACTATATGAGTTTATGGAAAAGGACAAAGACGGGTCTTCAATCCACAATGTATTCAGAGCGGATATCACCTTGCTTCTCTCTTCGGACCTGTCTGGCCGGACGGAGGATTTGAGAGCGGGATGCTGATGAGATAACCCTTGAATCAAACAAGGTTTAGTACCTAAATAATCTCCGATTCGAAAATCTTCCATATCTTCTACAATCGCGATATCATTGGCCCCCACTTCATCAACATTTATCTCTCTGCCCTGATAAATAGTCTTTAGATTTTTAATCTTGATGAATTTTTCCGAATCGTTGAT
>NZ_QTLI01000061.1:0-1407 GCF_003434625.1 Parabacteroides sp. AM17-47 | reverse complement strand
GTTCTACCGGAACTCCCTATTTGATTAGCCATAATTAATAAATTTAAGATTAATAATAAGATCTAACAATGTTACGATTTTATCCGTATTGTACTAATAATCATCCATTTCTCATAAGCAAGACCGTTTTTAAGATTAATAATTCAATGATTTATTATTTGATTACTATAGTATCTTTCAGTATTTGATAGCGAATGCCCGTATTCGTCTTTATCACATTGAGAATTTCCGATAAATCTTCGTTGTTACGGAAACTACCGCTAAACCTTAATTTTTTTATTCCTTGATTTTCATAACGAAATACAACGTTATAGTTCCTTTCCAACAACTTTGTTATATCTTGCAGATACATCATTTCGAAAGACAAGAAACCACCTCTCCATTGAGCGAACTGTTTCTTATCGTAAGGCACTACTTCTATCTTGTTTCTACTTTTATCATAAACCGCCACTTGGTTAGGCTCAAGTAAGACCTCTTGTTTAGTCAACGTTGGTTGTACGGCAACCTTGCCATTGAACAAGGTTGTGGTTAGTTGCGAGTCTTCCATATAAGCGGAAACATTAAAGGCCGTACCAATCGCTTTCACATCAATACCGTTTGCCTTTACAACAAAAGGTAAGTCTTTATTCTTTGCGACTTCAAAATAAGCTTCTCCATCCAAATAAATGCTACGATTGGAATGGCCGTAGTTCTCCGCATATTCTAGAGTTGTACAAGAGTTAAGCCAAACCCTCGTACCATCCGGTAATTGCAAATAGCTCTTCTCTCCTTTGCTCGTTACTAATTTATAATTTCCAACTGTCGATAAGTTCTCTTGATTCGTAAGATACAACGTTGATAGTGAAACACCTATGCCCAAAACCACGGCAGCGGCATATTTCAGGTATTGAAGGAATAGCCCTCTTGTTTTCATTTTGGAAATAGTTTTTTTCTCTATGGATGAAAACAAACGCTCCCACTCCCTATCAACATCTACTTCGTCTTTGAGACTTTCCTCTATTATATCTTTTATATATTCTTTCATTGTTTTTTCTCGATTCTATATGTATGACACATCAGAACGATGTGCTACTTACAAGATTGATAGATTTTTGTATTATATTTTTCAAGAAGCCAGATAATCTTTCAATCGACTTTTCAAAATCTTAAGAGCCCTGTATATCTGTGTTTCCACCGTACGGACAGAGATATCCAGTTTATCTGCGATCTCTTGGTTCTTGAGTCCATTTATACGACTCAATTTAAAGATGGATTTACATTGATCAGGTAATTCCTCTATCGTATTTTCCATGATTTGCTCTATTTCAAGGACACTGAGTGTCGAATGAGGATCATTATCTTCTGCCTCCTCTCGAAATAACACGTTCGTAGTTTCACATTGAGGGACTTCAATAGTTCCGGTAGAAC
>NZ_QTLI01000060.1:0-1545 GCF_003434625.1 Parabacteroides sp. AM17-47 | reverse complement strand
TGTCTTTTCCTGATTTATCTAGACACTTTTTTTGTTTATAAACGTAATCAGTAGACAGTAGTTATAAAGTAATACTGATATAGTAGTCACTTCTTTTAACTTCATACTGATAACATAGACACATTACCTCTGGGCCGAACAGAGCCCTTCTGAGAGATTAGTTGTTCGGCTTTGCAAAGCTATCGTATCCCTCTCTTTCTCGTTACTTTTCACGGGTTTTCTTTTATTCCGCCACATTTTTATTTGCGTTTCCTTCTCCCCGTGCACTATGCCCGGGGTTTTATAACCGACACTCATGTGCGGTCGGCGGTAGTTGTAGAAGTAGATGTAGCGCTCTATCACGCTCGCGGCACGCTCGATGGTCTCGAACAGCCCTTGCCTATAGAGGCGTTCCACTTTAATTATCCCATTGATACGTTCCGCCACGGCATTGTCCGTGGGCTTGTAGTCTTCCGTCATGCTGATGGCAATGCCATGCCGCCGAAGGCGCTCCACGTACGCGTCGCAACAATACTGCACGCCACGGTCAGAGTGGTGTATCAGGCCCTCCAGATTTTCACTCCCTGTCATCTCAACGGCCTGGTCTATGGCCTGCCGCAACGCCTCAAGCGTGGCTGAGGCACGCAAGCTATCAGCCAGTACCCATCCCACTATCTTATGGGAATAAGCATCCGTGACCAGATGCAGGTAACAGACGTCTCCGCCGGCAAGCGGTATATAGGTAATATCGCTAACCCACAGTTGATTGGGAGAGGTTGGGACAAAGCCCTTTATCAAGTTCTTCCACTTATGGTAACGATGGTTGGAATTGGTTGTGCCCCTGGCTTTGCGGGGAGGAAGCATCAGGCGGTGTCGACGAAGCAGCGTGTAGAAGCTGTCGCCACCGGGCATGAACCTCTCTCCGAAGAGGGCGGTGAGCATGATCCACAGCTTGTAACCACCGATACCGGGATCCTCGCCACGTATCTCACGTACGGTATCCAGCATGAGACGTTCATTCTTCACATGGCTCCCAATGTCAGCCTTGGACTGGTAATAGGCTTGACGACAATGGCCAAACAGACGGCAGGCTGGCGCTACTTTCATCTTGCGAAGCCTGACCAGTTCCGTTACTATTTGGCCCCAGGTTTTTTTCTGATGGGAATGTTAAAATACTCTTCCGCACGCGTGATCATTAAATCACGGGCCTCGGTTTCCAACCGGGAGAAGGCAAGGGCCTTCTCCAACTCCTTAACACGCTTCTTGAGTCGCGCGTTTTCATCATGGTAATCCTCTTTGCTTCGATCGCTCATATCCGTAGGGGCTTGACACGGAGCCAAAGATACCTCTTTTACCACTGATTCATACTTCGCCAGCCATTTATTTAACAAAGTTATCCCACTAATACCATGTTGTTTGCAAAAACTGGTTTTGCTCATGCCGGATTGATAATAAGAATGAAGAAGATGCAATTTCTCTTCTTCGCTGTAATGCTCATGTTTTTTGCGCATAATAATTACACATTTTATTGTTATTGAATGTGTCTACCTATATCAGCATAAGACA
>NZ_QTLI01000006.1:0-239006 GCF_003434625.1 Parabacteroides sp. AM17-47 | reverse complement strand
AGTGGTTAAAATCCCTGCCTGCGTATAGCTGAGAACCGTTAGCAACCCATAAAGCGAAAACAAGATGATAGTAGAAATAGAACAACTTACAGAAAAAGATTTTGTACAAGGAAGTCTGTCTTATGAGTATAATTTCCATATTTCAATATGGAATGAATCAACTCGTGTCGAAATATCTAATAAACAAGGAATTGACAATATATCTATTCTCCCTATAATTAAATCTGTTTTAGTGTGGGTAAATAATAATAAAGAAATCTGCACAGAAACAGCAATAGAGGAAGGAATGATTAGACTTGCTGAAGAATGGATAAAAGATGAAGATTCTAAAGTAACAAACGAAAAAGATTGTTATTTGACGGCATATGAGGAAAAAGTATTTTTACCTATAACTCAAACTGATTTTTATAATAGCTTAAAGGTGCAATCTATTTATTTTTCTGTTGAGGAAGGGATAACAGATATAAACATGTATATAAGTTGTTCCCCTGATTATTATGCAGGTCATGTTATATGGTATAGTCTATATACCAAAGAAAACGGAAAAATTGAATGTGAATGTAATGGATTAGAAGGATAGAACAGGTTGCTAACAAACAGATGAAACATTGAAAATGGTTTATCTGCCGAACATTATCCACCGAATATTACGATAATTAGAATAAGTTAAGTATGAGAACAATTCCATTTATAATGTTATTCTTGAGTTGTAGCTTGTATGCAGTAGCTCAACTCAACATAATCCCCAAGAATGACGGTTTGAAAGAGTACACTGTGCAGAATGCACAACCTTATGACAGCCTTACAAACGTGGAAAGTCGGAGTTTTGCTTCATTGCCCGGCCAGACCCTCTATATGCATGGAGCGAAAAATGACAGTCGTGGTTACTACGAGGTATTCTTCACGGGCAACTTCCTCGATGGTGAGAAGCAGCCGGTATATCAAATGGATGGTGTAAGTGTAACTCCTGCAAAATCTGTGGTGGGAAAGTATTATGAGGTTCTGAAAGTCTGGACTAAAGGAACAGGATGCTGTATTCTGTTGCGTGAAAAAGAAAGTGGAGATGAAATTTACTACAATCCTTATCGTTATCCTCTATGTATGACCTGTTTGGGCTTCTATGAGAAGCTGAAAAGATACATTGGGCAGGCATTCTTCTCACTTGCCAAACGGGTAGAAACCGAGGACGGACAAATCATAACACCGCCTGAAGGTACTGAATACCATTGTATGGATATAGGCTTGAAAATGAACAGTGACGGGGCGTTTCTGATTATGGAGGGGGCAGACAGCGTTAAGGTAGAAGCCTTCCCAATAGGTGATGAAGTTTACGAGTTCGTAAGTGCCAAGCGTATTTCCTTGCTGAAAGAACAGTATGGCGATAATTTTGGCAAGCAGATAGCGTTCAGGAAAGTAGATACCGGAATGACGAAAGAAATGGTTGTCGTTGCGTGGGGTGAACCTTATCGGAAATCAGAAATAAAAAAGGAAAACGGAACGCTTGAAACATGGAGTTTTTCAGATAATCGTTATGTGGAACTGTTTAATGGAAAAGTGTTGAATGTTCGTGTCTATTAGTACGCTACAAACCTTATTTTGCAAGTAAGAAAATGAGAACACCTATCATAATCATACTTTTGGCAACCGTATTTACTGCAAGCTGCGGAGAGCCGCCCATGCCGCCAAGGCAAGATAGACGGAACTGTAAAGACCTATTTTCATAACGGCAAAATGGAAACCGAAAAGGAGTATAGGCAGAGTGTGGAGAGCGGACGGGAACGCCGCTTTGACAGCAAGGCGGGTGAGCAGATTTTTGAATCTCATTATATAGACGGAAAAAAAGAGGGTGAGGAATGGGAGATTTTCGAGGATGGGCGCACGCTTCACAACAGGACTACACGACACTACCGTAACGGAAAACTTGACGGCTCTTATCATGTGGAATCGACACGGGACGGAAAACCCTATATAACCATCGAGAGACAATACACGACGGCGAGAAATCGGGACGTTGGAAACAGTACAACGCCACCGATGACACAACCCATGAATGGGATGAATGATTTTCTTTTTTCGCAAGTTGATTTTATAAAATTGCCACCGAAAGTTCGTACTTTCGGAAAAAGATGTTATATTTGCAAATGAAAGAGTTATTTGACAGCATAGCAACGCAAAACGCTGAAATTCGCACAGTTGCTAAATCGTTACCTCTATTTCTCAAATAATTCGCTAAAAGTTTATTTCTCAATTGGTTAAGTCAAACCGAGAAAAATCTAAAATACACATCTCCCTCACTTCACGATAAACCACGGATTATGCAAATCTTCCTTGTTATAGCGAAGCGGGGTCTTACCGTCGATATGATATATGTCGCAACCGGCAGACTTGGCGATGGCGTGGCCGGCGGCGGTATCCCATTCCATCGTCGGGGCGAAACGGGGATAGATATCGGCCGAGCCTTCCGCTACCAGACAAATCTTCAAGCTGCTACCGCTACTGATCAACGTAACAGGCTTTCCCTGCTTGCGGAGATTATCGATGAAAGCGGTGGTCTCCTCCGTTTGGTGAGACCGGGATGCCACTACCACGATTCCCTGATGCGCCAGCGCCATCGGCAAATGTATCGCCCCCTGCTTCATCTCGTCCATCGAGGGCTGGCTACTGCTATCGATTCCCGTAAACTTATAAGCACCCACAGAGGAGGAGGCGAAATACAACTCCTTCCGGACGGGCACATAAATGACGCCCAACACGGGCACACCTTTCTCCACCAAGGCGATATTCACGGTAAACTCGCCGTTTTTCTTGATAAACTCTTTGGTACCGTCCAGCGGGTCCACGATCCACAGCGTCTCCCATTTGGAGCGCTCCTTGAACGGGATCTCCTTTCCTTCCTCGCTTAAGACCGGAAACGGGGTAACGGACAAAGCGTTTGTTATCAATCGATGGGCCGCCTTATCCGCCTTTGTCAACGGCGAGTTGTCTGCTTTTCTCTCTATCCCGAAGTCTGATTCGGGGTCGTTATAAATATCCATGATCGACTTGCCTGCGTCTACCGCGGCACGGATCGCTATGTAAAGATAATTGGCGTAGCTCATCATCACTTCTCGTTTTATTATTTGTTAATAAGCAAATATATGGAAAAAAAAATAAATTAACGCCCTGTCGCCTGTAAATATTCCGTACGTTTGATCAAATAAGCCGTATAATCACCCGTATACTGGTCACGGCTTTGCTGGAGGAGCGATTGGGCGTCCAGAAGATCGCTCAGCGTTACCGTGCCCGCCTTATAATAGTCCGTATTAAGGCGGACATTCTCCTCGGCCGTCGCTATGGACTCCTCCGAGAGCTTGACTTGCTTATAAGACTCCTCCAGCTCGTTCCAAAGCTTCCGCATTTGCACCAACAGAAGCTCATTGGCGTTTTGGCGGGAATACTCGGCCGCCTTCACCTGAAGCTTTTGCTTCCGGATGGCGTGCGAGCCGCCCCACCAATCACTGATCGGAATCGCTACGGTAGCGAAAACCATGCCGAACGGACGGTCCTTATCCAGTAAGTTGTGATACATATACCCGGCTCCGATCCCCACGGTGGGCAAGTATTGCCCAACCTTCAGCTTTTGTTGAAGACGGGCGGCCTCCACGTTCTTCTCCAGCAATTTATAAGAGAGTGTCGTAGGGAGCGCCTCCTCATGGCTCACCCGGTAAAGCTCCGGGGAGGGCACCTCGGCGGGCAGCGTGAAATCGATCTCGAAATCATCTTCCCCGATACCGATATATTGAGCCAGCACCATCTTGGAAAGGCGCAAGCCGTTCTCCACCCGCAGGCGGTCGCTCGCCACGCCGTTCTTTTTCAACTGGACTTGCAGTAGGTCATTACGAGTCGTCACGCCGGCGCCGACCGCTACCTCCACATCCTTATAAAGACTCCCCACCAAGGATTCCACGATCTCGATCGTCCTTAATTTCTCGTGAAGGGAGATCCATTGCCAGTAATACCGCTCCACCGTCAGGGCTACCTCATCCTCGGATTGGCGCATCTGGTAACGGCTCACCTCGAGCGCCAAGTCGGCCAGCTTATTGCCGTTCACGATCTGTCCGCCGGCGAACACGGGCTGGATAGCGGTCACCCCACCCAGCAAGCCGTCATCCATCATCGACAACTCGAGAAGGCCCGGTATCACGCTCATATCCATCATCCCGTGGTTCGCCTTGAATGCCGTTCCCACGGCGCTGACATTCGGGAAGTATTTCGTAAAGGCCTCCTTTTTTCCTTCCCTCGCCCCTTCTACGTCTAAGCGGGCGTTCTTCATCTTCGCGTTATTCTCCAAAGCCATTTCCCGGCATTCTTCCAGCGATAATGTCCGCTGGGCGCTCACGGTCCCCACGCATAAGACGAGGGAACCGACGATGCCATATATCCATCTTTTTATCATCTCTTTTTTCCGCATATATTCATTCCTATATTATATCCTAATCCACATCCGTATCATTCATTTATTCCCGAATATCTTCCAATAGAAAACAGGCAGGATGATGACCGCCAAGATCATCGAGAAGACCGTTCCCGAGCAGATCACCACACCCATCGGCATCCAAAGGGAACTGCCGCTGATGATCATGGGCACCACGCCCACGGCCGTTGTAGCCGAGGTCAGGAAGATCGGGAGCATGCGTCGCCGGCCGGCGTCGAAGGCGGCATCCCTCGGGCTATAATGCTTATGGAGCCGCAGGTCTTGCGCATGCTCGAATATCAAGATAGCGTTTCGCACCACGATACCGATCAAGCTGATAACGCCCAAGACGCACGTCAAGCTGAAATCGATATGGAACGCCCACAAGCCCAGCGCCGCCCCGAACAAGGTGAGCAGCAACGAGGACAGGGCCGCCAACGCCAAGCCGATCTTCTTGAAATTGACCAACAGGAAGAAGAAAACAATGATCACGGCGATCGCCAAGCCCTGCATCAGCGGGTTCATCGTCTCGAAATCCAGCTCCTTGGCTCCACCGTACTCGTACGTCACGCCCTCGGGCAAGGTCGGGATAATATGGCTTTCCATGACTCGCTCGATCCGTTTCTGCATAGCGTTCTGGTTGGTCCCCCGGGTTACCTCGGCGAAGACGCTCAAGGTACGCACGCCGTTGCGACGGACGATCTGCCCCTCATTCCAGCCTCCCTCGATCGTGGAGACTTGCCGGAGCGGGACGCTCACGCCGGGGACGATGGTGGGAAGATACTGGTCGCCGACCTTATCGAACGCGTCACCCTCCCCTTTCTTATCGGATCTCAGCTGGATCGGCAAAGCGTAATCGCCTTCCCAGAGGGAGCCAACCGAGAGACCGTCGTAACGGATCGCCAGATCGGCCGAGGCCATCGCCTTCGTGATCCCGAGGCGGGAGGCTTCCACTGGGTCCAATCGAACCCGTACGTCGGGTAAGGCCTCCTCGTAATTGGTGTGTACCCAGACCAAGCCGTCCATCTCACGCAACACGGCCATCAAGGAATCCCCAGCCTGCTTCAACCGGGCGATATCGTCTCCCATGAAACGGATCTCTAAAGGAGAGGATACGTTTTGGTAATCCAGTTGCTTAAACTTCACGTAGGCGTCGGGGAAATAATCGGCGTACCGGTCCGTATAATCATCCAACACGCTACGGGTGGCCTCTATCGAGGCGGTGTTGACAATGAACTGGGCGTAATTCTTCCCGGCCAAGTTCGGGGCGTAGGTAGCTTGGAAACGGGGCGAGGAAGTTCCGATAAAGGAGGTGACGGACAGGATGCGCTCATCTTCCGACAACAGCTTATAGAGGCTATCGCTCACGGCGGCGGTACGGTCCAGCGAGGTTCCCTGCGGGAGATAGATCTCGACGGCGAACTGATCCCGGTCGGCTATCGGCATCATACGCTGGCTCAGTTGGGTGATCATCAGGATCGCCAAGGCAACCGTCAAGACGCCCAGACCGATCGTGGTTTTCGGGAAACGGAAAGTCCACGTCAGTGCCCTCGTATAGACGGCCTGTACGGTATCCAGCAGATTGAACCTCTTCTTGCCCGTATTCTCCCGCCCGGACTTCAATCCCTTCTTGATCAAGACCCGCTCCAGCAGCGGGATAAAGACCATCGCCACCGCCAGCGACACCATGAGGGAGATGGAAAGCGTCCAAGGGAAGAAGGTCACGAAATCCAACATCTGCCCCGTCATCGTGAAAAGCAACGGGAAAAAGATCACGCAGATACACAGCGTAGCCAACAAGATCGAGCTGAAATAGTTCTTGGCGCTATAGACGGCGGCGTACCAACGGGAATAGCCCTTGTCCAGATATTCCAGATAGGCGTCTATCACGATGATGGAGTTATCCACGATCATGCCCAATACCACGATCAAGGCGGCCAGCGTCACCGTATTCAGCGGGATGCCGCAAGCGTACATGACACCGATCGAGATAAAGACACTGATCGGGATGGAGGTAGCCGCCACCAATGCCGAGCGGAACGGGAACAATACCATCATCACCAAGATCACGACCACGATGGACACGAACAAATCCCGCACGAAGGAACTTACCGAGTCTCCCACCACCTTCGGCTGGTCGGCGATCCGGCGGATCGAGACACTCTCGGGAAGATCCCGCTCGAAAGCGTGCAATACCTCGTCTACCTCCTTTCCGTATCGTACGATATTATGGCCCTCACGCATCTCCATGGAAAGGATGATCGCTTTCTTGCCGTTGTTCGTTATATAGCTATCCGGCTCGGGATATTCCCGTACGATACGGGCCACGTCTTTCAAGCGGATCATATGCCCGTCGGCATCGGCCAGCAGGATCTGCTCGCCTACTTCCCGCTCCGAGGGATAGGTCACGGAAAGGTGGATGGGAATGTCCAAGCCGCCATTCTCCAAGGAGCCGGAGGCGGTGGTAAAGCCTTGGGTGAACAAGGTTGTCATCAGCATACGGGTATCTAGGCCGTAAGCGGCTAGCTTGTCTGGATCCAAGTAGACCGAGATCTGCTCGTTTTGTACCCCGTAACGGCGCAGGTTGGATACGGACTCGATCCGGCGCAGGCGGTCTTCCAGCGTCTCCATGTATCGCTGCAATTCCCGGTAGGTCTTGTCTTCCGATTCCAAGGTGATCAATAAGGCGGAAGTATCGCCGAAATCATCATTCGCGATGACGGCGAGTACGCCCGAGGGCAGTTGCGACTTGAAGTTCTGCAAGCCGAGCTTGATCTTCGACCAGACCTCGTCTTTATTGTTCACGTCGTCGTTCAGCTCCACCATCATGTACACCATTCCATCCCTTGACATGGAGTACGTCTTTTTCTTCTTTACCTCCTTGAAGGTAAACAGGTATCTCTCCAAAGGCTTGGCCAACTGCTCCTCCACCTCTCCGGAAGTCGCCCCGGGGTAAACACCCACGACCACACCTTGGCGGATGGTGAACTCCGGGAATTCCTGTTTCGGCATGTCCACCAAACCCAAAATACCCAACCCGACCAGCACGGTAATCACCAGCAACGTGATCTGGTAATGACGCATGGTCCATTCGATCACTCCGTTTTTACGTTCTCTCATAACGCACGCACTCTCATGCCCTCACTGATTTTCTGGTAACCGCCTATCACGACGATATCCCCCTCGTTCAACCCTTCCAGAATAAACAAGCCTTGCTCCGTCAAGTCGCCCGTCCGTACGGGCGTAGCTTTCGCCTCTCCGTCTACGATCTTCCAGACGAAACGCCCCCCGTCGTTCGCTATCAGCACGGCGTTGTTCGGCAAGGCGATAGCCGGCACGGATTCCTCTCCCGACAGGCGTACATCGCAAACCATGCCGGGCAACAAAGCGCCGGACGGGTTCTCCAGCCGGATCTTCGCCTCGTAAGTATGGGAGATAGGGTTGGCCACGATACCTTTCTCCGTCACTTTCCCCTCAAAACATTGTCCGCCCAGAGCGGCTACCTTTATCATAGCGGCTTGATCGCCGAGCGTGGCGACCTCATTCTCCGGAACGGCGATCTTCACGTTTACCGTCTCTATCCTTAACAAGGAGAAAACCGGTTGCCCGGGCTGCACGTTCTCTCCCGCCTCAACCATGCGCTTGCCGATAACGCCGCCGAACGGGGCATACAGGTTCCGGTCCTCAAGGTTTTTCCTCGAGATTCGCTCCATGGAACGGGCCTGTTCCAATTTGCTCTCCACCTCTACCCATTTCATATCCGGCAGGCTCTTATTCTCGTGCAAGGTTCTCATGCGGGCATAGGCGTCCTCCGCTTGTCGCAAGGAAGCGGCCGAGGCGTTATAGGCGTTTTCCAGCGTCGCCTTGTCTAACACCGCTAGTAGTTGGCCCTCACGGACCTTCTGCCCCTCGCCCACCAATACTCGCTCTACATTACCCATCACCTGAAAACTAATCGAGGAAGATACGACCTCCTCTACCGTTCCCACGTAATTCCTTGTATCCGCCGGAACGGTCTTCGCTACCTTCACGATCTCCACCGGGATCTCTTTGCTATCCCGTCCCTCTTTTTGACTGCCCGAACATCCGGACAGCACGAATACGACGGATAATAATCCTCCATAAACAATGCCTTTCATCCTTTTCATATCGTATGATTTATTATACCGCGAAGATGATGAGTTTATCCACTCCAAAGAAGTTCCGTTTTGCAACCAAATTGTCCTATTTGACACATTTCAATTGGATTATTCTATTATTTCACTAATTTTATCGCCCAAACAAGAATAAATTATGAACGTAACAGATCTACCTCAAGCTTGTATCTCTCTTATCGAGAACGTACCCGGCATAGACTTTATCGACGAGGATTTCGCCATATTCGATAACATCGACGATATTCCCTCGCTCGACCATCCGATGCGAATAGACGCCGTCGTATTCGCGCTTTGCACGAAAGGCTTCATGCGTATACGGATCAATATGGAGGAATATGTCGTAGGGGAAAACCATCTCGTATTGTCCTTGCCCGATCAGATCATCCAACACGTGGAACGTAGCGAGGACGTGGCCGGGATCTTCATCGTCATCTCCAAGAATTTCATGGAGGAGATCATTCCTCATATACAGAATACCTTGCCGGCGTTCTTCTACATCAAGGAGCATCCGGTCACTGAGTTGAATGCCGAGGAGATAGGTTGTATCAAGGAATATCATTCTTTTCTCTGGAAGAAAGTGAAAGCGAAAGGGCATCCTTACCGGAAAGAGATTGCCCAGAGCTTATTGTTGGCGGTATTCCACGAGGTTTACGGCATGTTTAAGAATCATATGCCGATCGAGGTGAAGAAGAGCCGGCAAGAGGAGTTGTTCGCGGCGTTCATACAAACGCTCGCCTTACATCATAAGCAGGAACGATCGGTAGCTTTCTACGCCGGGAAATTATGTGTCACTCCAAAATATTTATCTCTTTTGGTAAAGAACGTCAGCAACCGTACAGCCGGGGAATGGATCGATAATTACGTTGTCTTGGAGGCGAAGGCGTTATTATCCTCCTCCACCCTTTCCATCCAAGAGATATCAGACCGGCTAAACTTCGCCAACCAATCCTTCTTCGGTAAATACTTCAAGCAACACGTCGGGATATCGCCTACGGAGTATCGGAAGAAATGGTAATAATCAGAAAAATAATTATCTTTGTCTCACGACATAAGTCATTTAATGAAAAGATAAAATGAAACGAACAGAAATTATAGATCAGATAAAAGATATCATGCGCCGGATAGCTCCTACGGCACAAACTATCTTATTCGGTTCGGAAGCACGTGGAGACGCTCGGATTGATAGCGATATCGACTTGCTCATCTTAATAGACGGAGAGAAAATGACTTTGGAACGAGAGGAAGAAATTACTTTACCCTTGTATGAGCTGGAACTAAAGACTGGCGTAAATATCAGCCCCATCGTCATGTTAAGAAAACTCTGGGAAAACCGTCCCTTTAAAACTCCTTTCTATATTAATGTTATAAACGAAGGTATTATATTATGAAAGAGATCCTAGATGAAGAAAGTAAGAACGCATTGATTAACTATCGAATCCAACGTGCTTATGAGACATTGAAAGAAGCTCAAGTGATGATGCGTGAGTCTTTCTATAATGCTGCTGTTAATCGCCTCTATTATGCATGCTATTACGCAGCGGTTTCCCTGCTATTAAAATATGATCACCAACCACAAACACATAATGGAGTTAAGACTATGCTTGGATTACATTTTATCTCTACCGGAAAGCTTCCTATAAAAATCGGGAAAATATTCTCGACTTTATTTGAGAAAAGACATAGTGGAGATTATGACGATTTTGTTTATTGTGATAAGGAAATGTTGGATAACTTATATCCACAAGCCGAATTATTCATTCATACAATCAACCAATTATTGAAAGAAGAATAGTTCCCAAAGAGAACTATCCTCCGATCAACGCAGTTATCCCGCAAGAGGCGAATTGATCGATACACCTTTGCAGGACTGCTTCGGAAGGGGTGGATAGCGGAAGGTGCCCGGGATTGTAGAGGGTTCCTCGCTTATCGTGCTTACCTTTTCCGATGTCGTGGTACGGGAGGAGATTGACGACTTTGCGTTTCCACGGCAAGGAGGCTAGGAAGGTGGCAGAGCGGAATATATTCTCCTCGTCCGCATTGACGCCCTCGATCAAGGGGACGCGAATGAGGAAGTCTATGCCGGCCTCGGCGATCATCCGAAGATTGGAGAGGATACGCTCGTTCGGGACACCCGTGAAACGACGATGGCTACCGGAATCCATATGCTTTAAATCCACCAGAAAAAGATCCGTGCGCTCCATTACGCTCCGGACGGTATCCGGCGAGGCGAACAAGGTCGTATCCACCGCACGATGGATTCCCAACGCTCCGCAACGATCCAGCAGGGCAACCAAATCCGATGGATGCGACAACGGCTCTCCCCCGCAGAAGGTAACGCCTCCCTCGGAGCGATCCATAAAGACCGTCTCTTTCTCGATCTCACGCATGACCTCGTCGATAGAATACTCACGGCCGGACATCTCCATCGCCAAGGTGGGACAAACCTCGGCGCATCTACCGCATGTCCGGCACAGAGACCGATTCGTGACGATACCCGCCTCCGTCAAGGTCAACGCCCCGGTGGGGCATACATCCACGCAGGCCCCGCAACCTATGCACTTCTTCCTCGTATACAGCTTCTCCGCCCGGGGCGAGATGCCTTCCGGGTTATGGCACCATACGCAGGCAAGCGGGCATCCTTTCATGAAGATCGTGACACGAATGCCCGGCCCGTCGTTTATAGCGTATCGTTTGATATCGAATAACAGCATGGCTCAGAAAGTCTCTTGCTCCGTACGTGCGATCACGTCCGCTTGCAAATCGGCGTTCATATCGTTGAAATAGTCGCTATAGCCCGCTACACGGACCAGCAGATCCCGGTAGTCCTCCGGACACTTCTGGGCGGCGTAAAGCGTTTCCGTATCCACGATATTGAATTGGATATGATGGCCACCCAAGGCGAAGTAGCTACGGATCAAGGAGGCCAGCTTCGAGATATCCTCCTCCCGCCGGAGCAGGCTGGGCAGGAAGCGTTGGTTCAGCAGCGTGCCGCCGCTCTTCACCTGATCCAGCTTGCCGAGGGACTTGACAACGGCGGACGGCCCGTGGGTATCGGCTCCGTGCGAGGGCGAGGTACCGTCGGAGATGGCACGCCCGGCCAAGCGGCCGTTCGGGGTGGCTCCCATCACTTTGCCGAAGTAGACGTGGCAAGTGGTGGATAACATATTCAAATGGAAACACTCCCCTTTCGTATTCGGCTTGCCCTCGATCGCGTCATATAAATCGTCGAAGACACGGACGGCGATCTGGTCGGCGTACGGATCATCGTTGCCAAAGAAAGGCGTACGGTTCAGGATCATTTGGCGCATCGGCTCATGTCCCTCGAAATTATCCGCCATCGCATCCAACAAGGCTTCCATTGTGAAGGTCTTATCCTCGAAGACGTGTTTCCGCAAAGAGGAAAGGCTATCGGTTATCGTGCCTAATCCGGTACACTGGATATAAGTGGTGTTGTAACGAGGCCCGCAATTGTAGTAATCCTTACCCTTCGCTATACAATCATCGATAAACAGGGAGAGGAACGTGGCGGGGGCGTACTTGGCGAACATGCGGTCGATATAGTTGCTGACCCGCACCTTCATGTCCACGAAATAATGGATCTGGCGAATGAACGCCGCATAAAGCTCCTCATACGTCCGGAAACCACGGGGATCGCCGGTCTCCAGACCGACCTTGCGACCGCTTACCGGATCTACGCCGTTATGCAGCGTCACCTCCAATATCTTCGGCACGTTCAGATAACCGGTCAACACGTACGCCTCCTTCCCGAAAGCGCCCACCTCGATGCAACCGCTACAACCTCCCTCGCGGGCGTCACGCAGCGACTTGCCTTGCCGCATCAACTCCTGCACGTACACATCCGGGTTGAATACCGACGGATAGCCGTGGCCTTGGCGGATCACCTTGCACCCGGCACGAAGGAAACGCTCCGGCGTACGGGCACTGACGTGGATGGCGCTGCCGGGCTGGAGGATATGCAGCTCCTCGATCGTCTCCAACATGATATAGGAGACCTCGCTTACGCCATCGCTACCGTCCGCCCGGATGCCGCCGATGTTCAGGTTCGTGAAATCGTTATAGGTTCCGCTCTCCTTCGCCGTGATACCCACTTTCGGCGGGGCGGTATGATTGTTTACCTTGATGAAGAAGCAAGACATCAACTCCTTCGCCTCGTCACGGGTCAAGGTTCCGGCGGCGATCTCTTTCTCGTAGAAAGGCGCCAGATGCTGGTCAAAATGGCCGGGGTTCATGGCATCCCAACCATTCAGCTCCGTGATCGTACCGAGGTGAACAAACCAGTACATCTGGATCGCTTCCCAATAGGTACGGGGAGCGTGGGCGGGAACCCGGCGGCATACCTCGGCGATCTTCCTCAGCTCGGCGGCACGGCGGGGATCTTTCTCGGTGAGAGACATCTCGTCAGCCAAGTCTGCGTGTCGCTCGGCCAGCAGGATAGCGGCGTCGCAGGAGATAGACATGGCCGTCAGCTCCTCCTGCTTGTCCGTGGCCTCGGGGTCGTTCATGAAATCCAAGGCGCTTAGTTCCCCCTCGATACGTTTCTTCAAGTCCAGCAGGCCATATTGGTAGACCTTGCCGTCCAAAGCGGTATGCCCGGGGGCACGTTGCTCCATGAACTCGGTGAACATACCCACCTCGTACGCCTCTTTCCATTCCTTGGGGACGTGACTGAAGATGCGTTCCCGCTGGGTACGGCCTTTCCAGTACGGGATCACCTCCCGCTCGTAGGTATCGATATCTTCTTGGGAGATAGTGTAACGTTGCAGCTCCCGGGTATTCAATATATGCAAGTCCTCCACGCTATGGCAGGTAAGTTCCGGGAAGGTAGGCACGGCTTTGGGGCGGGGCCCCCGCTCGCCGACGATCAACTCGTCCTCGCCGATATAGATCGTCTTCCGCTTGCAGATCTCCAAGAAGTTCAGGGCACGCAGGATAGGGATCGGATACTTCCCGTAATTCTCCTGATAGAAACGGGTCTCGATCAAGGCCCGCTCGATGGAGAGGGAAGGTTGGGCCTCGAAGGTCTGCCGGCGCAGACGTTTGATACGGTCGTTCATCCCGAAATTGTTCGCTCCTACGGAAGAGACGGTATCATGTACGCATGAATGTGTGTGATGGGTTGTATTCATAAAATTATATGTTTTATCGTAGAGGTAGGATCTATCCGCCCTCATCAAGGTTATTTTTTATTGTTACACAGGACGGGCATCCCCGCCCCCATGAGTTCATATAGGGAGAGTATCTGCTAGAGATAAAACATCAGGCAGTTGAAAAGCATCCGATAGCCTTTGTGTAACATAGCGCTTGTTTCTTTTTGAAGTATGATGGCAAAAATAAGGAAATTATTGATAATATCACAATTCATCAACAGAAAGTAACCGTTTGTCAAAAAAATAACACAGGAACGTAAATAAAGGAATAGCTTTGCTTTGTATTTCCAGATCAAAGGGTTTAAAATTAAAAGAACTTATACCATGCAAAGTACATTCAAGAACCTGCTTTATGTCTTGAGACATTATAAATTAGCGACGGTCACTAATCTTTTAGGACTTAGCTTCGCTTTCCTGTTATTCATGCTGATAAGCATACATGTCGGTCATGAATATAGCTTCGACGCTTCCCTCTTGAACAGGGAAAGGATCTTTCAGTTAGAAAACAAGCGGGATGACGGGATATGGGAGGCTAATTTCGCACGTCCACAACTCGAGCGTTTCATCGCCGCCTCCCCTTATATAGAAGCGGCCGCTATCACAAACAACCTTGTTTACTCCTCCGTACGTTTTGGGATATCAGCCAGTGAAGGGCCCGACGCACGGAGCTATATGGAGCAGGTGGAACGGATCACCCCGGGATATACTAAGGTCTTTGGCTTCGAGCTGGTGGCCGGCGATACGGATTGCCTGAAACGTCCGGAAGGGACGCTGATCCCGGAGAGCATGGCCCGGAAACTCTTCGGCGAGGAAAATCCTATCGGGAAGCCGGTTTATCTGTCGGAGTTCGCCGGGGCCGAAGGCTCGATTATATATGGGCTTAGTTTTGAGCCGGCATATATCGTGGGAGGCGTCTTTCGCGATTTCCCGGAAAACACCCGGGTGAAGAATGCCCTGTATATCCCGATCATGGAGAAAGAGATGATGGAAAACTGGCATACCGGCCTTTACTATTGTTATCTGCTGATGTCGACGTCGGAATCCGCCTCTGTCACTACCGAGACCTATATGGCCGATAGCCGGGCTTTCCTGAAAAGTTTCACGATCGAGGATATGCGCCTCCGGCCCTTGTCTGATCTCTATTTCGGCCAGCCGGTCCGAGCGGACGCCGCTCCCATCGGTAATAAGCTACGGACGAATATGTTATTCTTTATCGCCATCCTGATCATAGGTATCGCCTTGGTCAATTATATCAACCTGTCGATAGCCTTGGCGCCGATACGCACCAAGTCGATCACCATCCAGAAAGTGCTGGGAAGCTCGGACGCCACGCTACGGAAGTATCTGGTCTTGGAGTCCTTGGGAATCTCGGTTGTCGCCTTCTTCCTCGCCTTGCTTTTCCTGTTATTTTTGAATAACGTGCAATGGGTCACGAATATGGTGGGGCATCCGTTGAACCTGTATGCCAACTGGAAGATTCCGGCGTACACATTCTTCCTTGTCGCAGGCGGCGGTATACTGGCCGGTTTGTATCCTGCTTTCTATATCACCTCGTTTCCTCCTGTCATGGCGCTGAACAAGTCTTTTACCCTTAGCGACCGGGCCAAGAACACTCGCAAGTTACTTATAGGGTTCCAGTTCGTTATCTCGATCACGCTGATTGTCGGAGCGTTGTTCGTCTCCTTGCAAAACAGATATATAGGGAACGTGGACTTGGGGTTTAACAAAGAAAACGTACTGGAGGTAAGACTAAGCATGGGGGCGGCCTTGAAAAAGGGCGAATTGTTCAAGGCACGTCTCTTGGAAAGCCCCGCTATCCGTGATGTTTCCTTTAGCGAGTTCAAATTTGTCTCGGACGAATCACGTTCTTTCATCGGGTATAATTACAAGGGACAACATTATTATATGAGCTGGCTGGGAGTATCCGCCAATTTCCCGGAGCTAATGGATGTAAAGATGATCGCCGGAAGGAAGTTCCGGCCAACAGATGAGGCGGCGGATAACACGCAGGCCGTTTGCGTCCTTAGCGAGACGGCAGCGAGGGAGATCGCCTCGGGTCTTTCCCCCGAGAAACCGGACGACCTATCGGACTTGGTAGGGACAAGCATCACGGATAATGATATACCGGTACGGATTGTCGGTATCTTTGAGGATGTCCATTATGAATCCCTGTATAAAGAGTTACGCCCGATGGGACTTTGGACCTCGGCTAAGAATCATTACCGCCGTTCGGTGCCGGAAAGATACGCTTATGTCAAGATCGCCGGCGGAAATCCCCGGACGGCTATCGAGCATATCCGGAAGGTAACGGATGAATTGATCCCGGGTTATCCGGCCGATATCCATTTCTTTGATACGGCGCTGGAGGAGCTTTACAGTAAAAGTGGGCGGCAGGGAGCGCTGATTACCGCCCTTTGCCTGATGGCCGTCTTTTTATCCCTCGTGGGAGTATTCGGACTGGTTATCTTTGAGTTACAGGGACGGGAAAAGGAGATAGCCGTGCGGAAAGTACATGGGTCCACGGTCCGGCAAATCCTTTGGATGCTGAACTCGTCTTTCCTCCGGATCACGCTCGTCTGTTTTATTATCTCGATCCCGCTTGCTTACTATGGGGTGCATATTTGGTTACGAAGCTTCGCTTATAAAACGCCGATCTACGTATGGGTATTTTTAGTGGCTTTGGTAATCATAATGACACTGACCGTATCTACGGTTACTTTCCAGAGCTATCGGGCGGCGATGGCGAACCCGGCGTCTAAATTGGGACATTAAGGTTCATTACGAAAAAAGGACGGGTAGATTGATCCGTCCTTTTTTACTCATATATTATCTTGTCTCAGGTTTGGTTACCGTTTCCAATAACCTTCCATCTCCTCCAGCGTCTTTCCTTTCGTCTCGGGGACAAATTTCCAGATGAACAACGCCGCCAATATACCCATCACGCCATAGATCCAATAGGCCATACCGTGATTGAACGTATCGGTCAAGTATTGATTCTTATCCAGCATTGGGAATGTCCATGATACCAAGAAGTTGGCAATCCATTGCGCCGCTACGGCGATACTCATCACCGTGGAGCGAATCGAGTTTGGGAAGATCTCGGCCAGCAGCACCCAGCAGACCGGGCCCCACGACATAGCGAATCCCGCCGTATAAACCAGCATGCAGACCAATGATCCCATACCCACCGAACGCGTATAGAAAGTAGTTCCCAAGATCAACATAGATACCGCCATGACGAGCGCCCCGATAATCATCAACGGACGGCGTCCGAACTTATCCACCGTGAAAATAGCCAATACGGTAAACGACAGGTTCACCGCCCCTACCACGATCTGTTGCAAAAGGGCGGCGTCCGTGGCCGCTCCCATCGTCTTGAAAATCTCCGGGGCATAGTAAAGCACCACGTTGATCCCCACGAATTGCTGGAAACCGGAGAGCAACACGCCCACCAAGATGATCAGCACGCCAAACGACCGGATCGGGAACAGCAAGGCGATACAGAAACTAGCCAACAAGGCGATCTCCAACGCGTTCGTATTACCTGCCCACGACAACAACCCGTAGCCGGCCAAGAACAGCGCCAGCCAAGTCCCCATAAACCGGAAGTAAGGCTTCATCGACGGAGCTTTCTCCTTGAAACTATTCCGTATATCCTCCAGCTCACGGCCAGCGTCCGCCTGATCCATCAAATGGCTCAAGACGCCCAACGCCTTCTCCGTACGCCCACGCATCACGAGATAACGAGGCGTCTCCGGCACGAACATCAAGAACGAGAGGAACAATACCGCCGGAATAATCTCGGAAGCGAACATCCAACGCCAGCCGATCGTATTCAGCCAAGCGGCATCTCCTTGAAGGGCGATCGTGTAATTCACGAAATATACCACCAGCATACCAAAGATAATGGCAAACTGGTTCCATGCCACCAGATTCCCCCGGCGATCGGCCGGAGCCACCTCGGCGATATACATCGGCGATACCATGGAGGCCAGCCCCACGCCGATACCTCCCAGAATACGATAAGCCACGAACGCATACATAAACGTATGATCGCCACTTCCGGGCATGCCGATAAACAGCTCCGGCCAAGCCGAGCCGATAGCGGAAAGCAAGAAAAGGATAGCGGCCAGTATCAACGTAGGCTTCCTGCCGTAACGCTGGCTGATCCACCCGGCGAACGAGGCGCCGAGGATACATCCGATCAACGCGCTACTCACCACGAACCCCTCCAAGGCGTTGGCTTGATCCAACGGAAGCCCTTGCGGCTCGATGAAGAACTTACGCAAAGACTCTACCGTACCGGAGATCACCGCCGTGTCATACCCAAACAGCAGACCTCCCAAGGTAGCGACCAAGGTAAGAGCGAAAATATAAGTGTTGTTACTTTTCATGGAATAGATTTATTAATTAAAAACTGAGAATTGAGAGCTGAAAACTAGGGCTTACGCACGATAATTTTCAATTCCCAATTCTCGATTTTCAATTATTTAGATATGCAGATTTACAATCATCTCGTATAATTCCTGCTTACCGCTGATCTGTTTCGGCTCGCCGTCACGCAAAGCGATCGTACGAAGATCTTCCAGCGTAAGCTTGCCATCCTCGAATGCCTTGCCCTCACCGGCATCGAAACTAGCGTAACGCTTGGCACGCATCTTGCGGTAATCTGAGTGCTCAAGGATATCGGCGGCGATCATCAAGGCACGGGCGAAAGCGTCCATACCACCGATATGAGCGATGAAGATATCCTCCAAGTCCGTAGAATTACGGCGGGTCTTGGCGTCGAAGTTCGTACCTCCGGTAGTCAAGCCACCTCCCTCAAGGATGACCAGCCAAGCCTGTGCCAGCTCATAGATATCCATCGGGAATTGATCCGTATCCCAACCATTCTGGTAATCGCCACGGTTTGCGTCGATACTGCACAACATGCCGGCGTCGGCGGCGGCTTGCAACTCATGCTCGAATGTATGTCCGGCCAAGGTAGCGTGGTTCACCTCGATATTCAAGGCGAAATCCTTGTCCAGTCCATAATGGCGAAGGAAACCGATCACGGTCTCCGAATCCACGTCATATTGATGTTTTGTCGGTTCCATCGGTTTAGGCTCGATCAGGAACGTACCCTTGAAACCGTTCTTACGGCCATAATCACGGGCCATCGTCAACATCATGGCTAAATGATCCTTCTCTCGTTTCATGTTCGTGTTCAATAGGCTCATATAACCCTCACGGCCGCCCCAGAATACATAGTTCTCGCCCCCTAAAGCGATACAAGCGTCGATAGCGTTCTTGATCTGCGTGCCAGCGCATGCCACGGTCGGGAAATAAGGGTTCGTAGCGGCGCCGTTCATATAACGCTTATTGCTGAAGACGTTCGCGGTAGACCATAGAAGCTTCTTTCCGGTAGCGGCTTGATGCTCCTTGGCATGTTCCACCATCGTCTGCAAACGTTTCTCGAACTCGCCCAGCGTAGGAGCCTCGTCCACTACGTCCACGTCGTGGAAGCAATAGTAAGGAATATTACATTTGGTCATAAACTCGAAAGCGGCGTCCATCTTGTACTTCGCACGGGTGATAGCGTCCGCACTGTCATTCCAAGGGAATGATTTTGTTCCACCACCAAACTGATCACCTCCCTCAGCACATAAGGTATGCCAATAAGCCATAGCGAAGCGCAAATGATCCTTTAGTGTTTTACCCATAACTACCTTATCCGCGTCATAATAATGAAATGCCAACGGATTTTTTGACTCACGTCCCTCAAACTGAATCTGTCCGATTCCCGGGAAAAATTCTTTCTCTCCTTTAAAGTAACTCATAATAATATATATTAAAAATGTAAATAATTCAGCCGTTAAATAGATTGTTCCAAGCGTTCTTTCCACGTCTCGAACGCCCCGCAATAAGCATTCGCCTTGAAACCGTCCGGCTCGATCACGTTGATCTTCTTCAAGGAAGCGAACGCTTCTTCTGCGTTCTTGTAGATACCGGCGCCAATACCGGCCCCCTTGGCCGCGCCTACCGCACCATTCGTATCATACAGTTCGATCACCGTACCCGTCACGCCCGCCAAGGCATCCCGGAAGATCGGGCTTAAGAACAAGTTCGCGTTCCCCGCACGGATTACCTGAATATCGATCCCCATCTCATTCATGATATCCATACCGTATTTAAAGGCGAACACGATACCTTCTTGCGCCGCCCTAGCCATATGGGCCTTGGTATGTATGTTGAAGTTCAATCCATGAACCGAGCAATCGATCTGCTTATTCTGCAACATACGCTCCGCCCCGTTTCCGAACGGCAAGATCGAAAGGCCGTCGCAGCCGATAGGAACCGTAGCCGCCAAATCATTCAACTCATTATAGTTGATACCTTCCGGCGCTATATTCCGTTTGATCCAAGAATTAAGGATACCGACCCCGTTGATGCACAACAAGACACCCAAGCGGGTCTGCTCCGTCGTATGGTTCACGTGGGCGAACGTATTCACACGGGAAAGCGTATCGTAATTCACCTTGCCGTTCACACCATACACCACTCCGGAAGTCCCGCCGGTAGCCGCTATCTCGCCCGGATTCAATACATTCAATGATAATGCGTTATTCGGTTGGTCGCCCGCACGATAGGTAACCGGCGTACCTTTCTTCAGTCCCAACTCGGCCGCGACCGAGGCGGTAACCTCGCCCTGCAAACCGAACGTCGGACGGATATCGGCAATCAGATCCTTACTGAATCCATAATAATTCATCAAATCCTCCGATAAGGCATTATTCTTGAAGTCCCAGAAAATCCCCTCCGACAAACCGGAAACCGTAGTCACGATATCCCCCGTCAGGCGCATAGCGATGAAATCTCCCGGCAACATGATCTTATGGATACGGTCGTAGATATCCGGCTCGTACTCCTTGATCCAAGCCAGCTTAGAAGCGGTAAAATTACCCGGCGAGTTCAATAGGTGGGAAAGGCATCGCTTCTCGCCTATATTCTTAAACGCACGCTCGCCATAAGGAACAGCACGGCTATCGCACCAGATAATAGATGGACGAAGCACCTCCATCTTCTTGTCCACCACCACCAAGCCATGCATCTGGTACGAGATACCGATCGCCTTGATATCCTCGCCTTTCACCTTCGCCTTGCTCATGGCACCTTTCATAGCGATCTTCACGTACGACCACCAATCCTCCGGATTTTGCTCCGCCCACCCCGGACGCAACGCCTTGATCGGGGCCTCTTCTTTGGGATAAAAATCCGCACCTATTGTTAACCCGGTCTCCTCATCGACGATAGAGACCTTGATGGAAGAACTTCCAATATCACATCCTAACAAACACATAATCGTATGGTTTTATATCTTATTAAACTTCGAACGTTGTTGATTATATTTCACCTTATCAAACCGATAATACCGGGCGGCACGATGGGCGACCCCATCTTGCATATCCTCCGTGGGTACCACGTAATCCAAGGAATTCATCTTCTTATGAAAATTACGCACGTCCATCTCACGGTTATAGATCACCTCGTACGTGCGCCTGAGCTGGAACGCCGTGAACTTCATCGGCATATAGTCGAAAATGATGGCGGGTTCCTTCTCTACCCAATTACGGATCTCCTGTATGGCAGCCTCGATAATCTCTTTATGATCGAATGGCAAGCGAGGAAGATCGTCGATAGGGCACCAACGGATCGAGTCGGATTTATCGGCCGGACACGTCTTCCTGCTATTCTTGCACAAGGCGAGATAAGCGACCGTGATCAACCGTCCGATCTTCACCTTGGAAGTCGCCTCCAGCCACATCACGTCCAACCGGTTCGAGGTACGGGCGGGAGAACCGAAACAACGGAATTGTTTCAATTGGACACGCTTCAAGCCGGTCGAATCATTCAGTATCCGATAGGCGGCGTCATCTAAATCCTCGTTCTCATAGATCAGGCTGCCGGGTAATTTATAGCCGATCAACTCGCCTTCCTCACTTTTCCGCTCCGCCAACAGCACGGTGAGCTTGTCATCATTGATGCCGAGAAGAACGCAGTCTACGGAAACATAGGGGGAAAGCATCTCTCTATTCTCGTTTTGTGTATCCATGATATCAGTAATTAGATTTGCGCAAATATAAGTATTTTTCTAAACAAAGCAATTACAAAAGGTCTTTTTTGCACCTCCTAATTGATTATTTTTCTGATATTTCAGTATCGTACATCATACAATATGCTATACAACACATAATGTAAGTAAAACAATTAGTATGAGAACAAATAATGAAGGCGCTTTCACGTACCTCTAACTTTTATTTCCTACATTTGTTATATTTATAAAACATCGGACATGAATCTAAAAAACATATACTTCTCTTGGCTGATTTATTGGGGTAAAATGAAGGGATTATTGAACGGGATAGCGGAAGCGATTATCCTACTCGCCTCCTTAGCCTCTTTCTTCGTATTGATCTACCAATTCGGCTTTGTACAGACACCCGATTCCGTCCATATCCTAGAGCGCTCCCGCCCATTCATCCTGCTAGCTTTTTTCACGGGCATAACACTCCGGTACGTGGTGAGGTTCCAAGAAATCATACAGGAGAAAATGTTGTATCTCGATATCAGCATCTATTTCCTTTTATTCGCCGTATTATCCAGCAAGATATTTTTCAAGGATGCCATAGCGCACTCTTTGCCTTATTTGTCTTTCCTTACGAAACCTCTCTTCGTATATGTCTTATTATTGCTGCTTAGCACGATTCACTTATCCCGGCAGACGTTCACGCTGATGCAGACACGGATCAAGCCCTCGTTGCTTTTCTTGCTCAGTTTCGTGTTCGTGATATTGGTCGGGGCCGGGTTGCTATCGTTGCCGAACGCCACTACGCACCGGATTCCGTTTATCGACGCTTTGTTTATCTCCACGACCTCGGTATGCGTAACCGGACTAACCACCGTCGACGTAGCCACTAGTTTCACGCATATCGGGCATATTATCATCATGATTTTAATACAGATCGGCGGTATCGGGGTCATGACATTTACCTCTTTCTTCGCCCTCTCCTTCATGGGGAAATCCTCTTTTACGAGCAAGATGATGCTGAAAGATATGTTGAACGAGGATCGGACGGGAGGGTTGTTCCGGGTCATCTTAAACATTCTTTTCGTGACCTTGTTTATCGAGGGGATCGGCGCCTATTTTATTTATATGGACGTACGGGGAAGCCTGCCGGGAGGTACGCAGCAGGAATTATTCTACGCAATGTTTCATGCCGTGTCCGCTTTTTGTAACGCAGGGATCTCTACCTTGAGCGGCAATATGTACGATCCGTTAGTGGCGGATAAGTACAACCTCCATTTCTGGATAGCCATGCTGATTATATTCGGAGGCTTGGGCTTCCCGATCGTCTTCAATTACCTGAAACTCTTGCATCACTTGCTGATGAATGGTATCAAGATATTGATCGGTAAGCAAAAGCATTATATCCATACGCCCCGTATTATTAATGTACATACGTACATTGTTGTTATATCTACCTTGATCCTGTTAATTACCGGAACGGCTTTCTACCTCTTTTTCGAGTATGACAATACCTTGGGCGACCTTCCCCTGCGGGGGAAACTGGCAAATGCGTTCTTAGGCGCCGTCACGCCTAGAACGGCAGGATTCAACGTAGCGGATATGGCTACATTGGCCCCTCCGACCTTAATGCTGACGTTGATCCTTATGGTAATCGGAGCCGCCCCTATGTCCACCGGCGGCGGCTTGAAAGTGACCACCGTTTTCGTAGCTCTGGTTACGACCTTGAACGCCGCACGTGAGAAAGATAAAGTGGAAGTGAGAAAACGGGAGATCGCCCCATTCGCTATCCGCCGGGCATTCGCTATCATCATGATGTACTTCATGTGGGTGGCGATCGCTACGTGGGTATTATCCTATACGGAAAAAGGGGCGCCGCTGTTCTCCCTATTGTTCGAGGTTGTTTCCGCCTTGAGTACCGTAGGCTTGAGTATCGATTATACCCCTCACCTCACCCCTATCGGGAAAATCATCATTATCAGCACGATGCTGGTCGGACGTATCGGGGTATTGGCCTTCCTCGTAAGTTTCTGCAAGGAATACACGAAAAAGGACTATACATATCCACAAGAAAATATATTAATGTAAAAATAAGATAGCATGAAATATTTAGTAATCGGATTAGGGAATTTAGGACGTGCGATAGCGAAGGACTTGACACGTGTCGGCAATGAGGTGATCGGCGTAGACATGGATCTGCATCGTGTCGATATGCTAAAGAACGACATAGCGGGGGCGATCGCCTTGGACTCCACGGACAAAGAGGCATTGAGCACCCTGCCATTGAGCGAGATGGATGCCATTATCGTAACATTCGGTAAGGATTTCGGGACTTCCGTTCAGACCGTCGCTTTATTGAAGAGTCTGGATGCGGGCAAACTGATCGTGCGGGCGATCTCATCGATCCATGAGACTGTGATCCGTGCGATCGGGGTAAGCGAGATTATCACACCGGAAGAGGATTTCTCTACGATGTATACCTCCCAAGCGTCTTTAGGCGGCCTGTTCAGGCATTGGTATAAAGTAACCGATACGGAACATCTCTATAAGATCAAGACACCGGCCACTCTTGTCGGGCAAACGATCAAAAATATTGATTTCGAGGAGAATTTCGGCATCCATCTGGTAGCGATCGAACGTCCTTACGAGAAAAAGAACCTGATCGGACTCACACAAACAGAATACAAGGTTATCAGCCGCATCAGCGAGGAATTGGTGATCGAGGCTGATGATCTACTGATCTTATTCGGGAAGATGGAGCTATTAAATAAAATAGCCAACATCTAAAACAAAACATAGGCAGACGATCACGATATAATCAGCGTCGTCTGCCTACGGCTAATATCAACGAAGCGATCAAGCCCCCGCTATCTCTATCGTATAGGAGGCATCGAAGACCTCTCCCGGTTCCAAATGCCATGCCCAATCCCGGTCTTTATACTCACCCGTATAATCCACCCGGTCGCAACGCCCATACCAAGGTTCGATACAGACAAACGGAGCGTTTTTCGTAGGCGGAGACCATAAGCCTACCACCGGAGCCGTAAAGGTGAGCGAAAGGTACGGACGTTTCTCCACATCCAATAAGTCCACCCGCTTAATCAGGCTGTCCTCCAAGATAAACGTATCGATATCGAACGTATGGATATTCAACGGCAGCAAGCCGTCCGCATCCAAAGGTACCGGACGAACCACGTCCCCTACGCACCCTTTCTCCACCAGCGCACGGTATACGAGATCTTTTTTCACATCGAAAGCGAAATACCCTCGATCCGGTTGATCCACCTCATAATTCGGGTACAGGAAAGCCGGATGAGCGCCGATCTGGAAATGCATCGTCTTATCTCCCGTATTCTTCACACGCCAAAGCACCTCCACCTTATTGCCCTCCAAACGATACCCGATCTCCAGAAGAAAAGGGAACGGATAGGCTCTCAGCGTGTCCGGGGTACTTTCCAGCGCGAAACGCAACTCGTTCTCCGCCTCATCGATCAACGTAAAATCCATATCCCGTGCAAAGCCGTGCTGCGACAGCGGATACACGGTTCCCTCGTTCCGATACTCGGCCTTCCATACGCTCCCGACGATCGGGAACAATACCGGGGAATGACGTTTCCAGAAAGCGGGGTCCGCTTGCCAGAGATACTCCTTTCCCGTAGCGTTCGCTACGATACTACTCAACTCCGCTCCATGTTCGGAGACACGGATCGTTAGTTCTTGATTTGATACTGTCTTCATTCCTTATGATAAGTTTAGTAATTGTTCGGCGGGAAGTCCCTTGCTTTTCAAGAAACCGTTCAAAGTCCCGAATAATAAGGGCTGTCGCCGGAAATCTTCCAGATAAACCCGTTTCAGGCAGTCTACCGGCATCGATATCGGAACGTATGGGATCAAGTTTCCATGCTCATAACGATAGAGCACCTCATCCGTAGCTTGCAGCGAGGCCAACCGCCATTCCTTATCCCCCACCGAGGAAGGCTGCTTCACCTCCAGACAGGCGTTACACAGCATCGAGAAAAAGCGGGAATCAGGCGTAAAGCCCGTGTGCTCCTCATCAAAAAAGAAGGTATCGTATTCCTTTTCCAATTGTGCCGTAAAATGGTTCAAGATAGGCTCCTTCTCATACTTGCAGGACAACAGGGAATAATTCTCGAACAGGCAAAGCTCGCCCAACGACTGATAGTCCAGCTCAAGGACCAGAGAAGGCTCGGCAGACTGGGCCGGCTCACCGGGTTCCTCATACAAAGGGATCACGTACATGCCTATCTCCGGCCCCACCAGCATCCGGCTGTCCTGTCTGAAAAAGGGCATCGCTTTCTTGCTCTTTTCCACAGGTATCCCTTTGCGTTCCTCATACAAGCCGATAGACTCCCTAAGCAAGGAAAGCCCATACTCGATCTCCTCTTGCGGCACGATATGCATCAACCCCTTCGCCGGAAGCGTGAAAAAGGAATCAGGCCCCGAGGTAGTCCGAAAGCTTTCGACAAAAGCGTTCAATGATACTCTACAATATAAAACCATACAATCTGTTTTTTGCCTCGCAAGGTAGAAAAATATTATCAGAACCGATATGCCTTCCGACAAGAATTTATCTTATTACGCAAGATCACTGCAACCCGGGTTGCAGTAAAAAGCAGTTCTACTTTGTAAAAGGAGTTGACTCGCATATCAAAATAATCATTATCTTTGTTCGGAATAACAAGCGAGTAAAAAAAGACCGTACCGTAAATCAAGTATAAACCAATATAGTATACAATTATGAAACGTCGTGATTTTTTAAAGACCAGTGTCATCGCTAGCGCGGCTCTATCCTTAAATTTTGAAGGTCTGCAAGCGGCCCTTTCCACGAACACCGTAGCCGTAGAGAAGGCTCCCGATATGGTAGCCGTTATGGGTGGAGAGCCGGAGGTGATGCTAGATAAAGCCTTGGAAGCCCTTGGCGGTATCGGAAACTTCGTAAAGAAAGGACAAAAGATCGTAATCAAGCCGAATATCGGTTGGGACCGCTCTCCTGAATTGGCCGGTAATACGAACCCCAAATTAGTGAAAGCCTTGGTCAAGAAATGCTTGGAGGCCGGCGCCTCTAAAGTGACCGTATTCGACCACACCTGCGATAACTGGCAGAAATGCTATGAGACGAGCGGGATCGCCGAGGCCGTAAAAGAGGCCGGAGGTATCATCATGCCTGCCAACGATGAGAAATATTTTAAGGAAGTATCCATTCCGGGTGGCGTGAACCTGAAAAGCGCCAAGATCCATGAGGCCCTGATCGAGGCGGACGCATGGATCAACGTCCCCGTATTGAAGAACCATGGTGGGGCGAAGATGACTTGCGCCATGAAGAACTATATGGGAATCGTATGGGATCGCCGTTTCTTCCATCAAAATGATTTGCAACAATGTATCGCCGATATTTGCACTTGGCAAAAGAAACCGGTATTGAACATCGTGGACGCTTATCGCATCATGCACCAAAACGGCCCGCAAGGAAAGAGCGCGGCCGATGTGGCTACCTTGAAATCCTTGATCGCCTCCACCAATATCGTCGCTATAGACACCGCCGCCCTTCGCCTGTTCAACCAAGTGAAGAAGCTGGATATGGCCGCCGTAGGTCATATCGGTAAAGGCGAGGCTTTAAAGCTGGGTACAACGAATCTGGATAATGTCACGATCAAACGTATTAAGATATAATCGAGGATGAAGAAGCCTAATTACTTAAAAGGATTGCGGGTCGTACTCGCGATCCTCATTTTCGTACCCATACTTTTATTCTTCGTTGATTTCGCCGATGTATTGCCGGACAACCTGCACACGTTGTTGCATCTCCAGATCATGCCCGCTATTTTAGGGGGAATGGCGGGGTTGGTAGTCTTCCAATTCGTATTGGCTTTATTGTTCGGCCGGATCTATTGCTCGGTTATTTGCCCGGCGGGCGTATTGCAAGATATTATCAACCGGGTTTTCTGTATCGGAAAGAAGAAAAAGAAAGGAGTACGCAGGTTCAGCTATCATAAGCCCATGAATATCTTACGGTACTCTATTCTCGGGCTTACATTCGTACTGGCTGTTTTCGGGATGATCGAATTATGTACGTTGCTAGATCCGTACAGTAACTTCGGCCGTATAGCGAACAACCTGTTCCGTCCGGTCGTCATGTGGGTCAATAACCTGCTGGCCGACGGATTGGCACGGATGGATAACTATACGCTTTATCACGTCACGATTAGCAACGTGACGGTATTCGGCGTGATATCCGCTTTGGTTGCGCTACTCGTATTCATCATCATGGTCGTATTCCGGGGAAGGTTGTTCTGCAATACGCTTTGCCCGGTAGGAACGCTGTTGAGCCTGATCTCCCGGTATTCGTTTTTCCGGATCTCCTTTGACAAAGAAGCCTGTACGCATTGTGGTAATTGCGAGCATACTTGTAAGGCGGAGGCGATCGACAGCAAGAACCTCACCGTAGATACCTCCCGTTGCGTAAATTGCTTCAACTGCGTGTCCTCGTGCGCTAAAGGAGGATTGCAATATCGTTTCAAGCCTTCCTTCAAGAAAGAAGCCGAAACAGCTCGCATACAAACGGACGTGATCCAACAGGCTACCGCTCCGAACAGCCGCCGTACATTTCTCTCGGCAGGGGCTACCGCCGCGGCCTCCCTCCCGATCGTATCCACCATTGCCCAAGGAATGGAAAAAGGGCATGGCAAAGGGCAGCACGGGCAAGGTAAGCACGGCAAGAAATGGCCCCCTATCGTACCGCCGGGAGCGATCAGCTTAGAGCGTTTCAAGGATGTATGTACCGGATGCCAGATTTGCGTGACTCAATGCCCGAGTCATGTACTACGTCCCACGGGACTGGAGTACGGCTTTGATTATATGTTGAAACCCCGTATCGCTTACATCGACAGTTATTGCAACTACGAATGCACGGTCTGCTCGGAGGTTTGCCCCACGCACGCTATAAAACCGCTTACTAAGGAAGAGAAAGCTACTACGCAAGTGGGCATCGCCACCTTCTTCATCAACCGCTGTATCGTAAAGACGGAGGGGACGGACTGCGGGGCCTGCTCGGAGCACTGCCCTACCCAAGCCGTGCATATGGTTCCTTACGAGGGCACGCTTACCATCCCGCAAGTAAACCCGGATCTTTGCATCGGTTGTGGCGGCTGCGAATCGATCTGTCCCGTACGCCCGATGAGAGCGATCATCATTAAGGCGAACGAGGTTCACAAGTTCGTGGAGAAGCCCAAAGAGGAAGAGGTGAAAAAGGTAGAAATAGATGACTTCGGATTCTAAGAGAAAAATGCTACCTTTGTCACAAATTTTTGATACATGACATTTGAATTACAGTATAACGATACGAAATCGAACGCTAGGGCGGGCTTGATTACCACCGATCACGGGGTAATCGAGACGCCTATTTTTATGCCCGTGGGTACGCAAGGTACGGTAAAGGGTGTACATATGACCGAGCTAAAGGAAGATACCAAAGCACAAATCATCTTGGGGAATACGTACCATCTGTATCTTCGTCCCGGTATCCAGATCTTGGAGCAGGCCGGAGGCTTGCATAAGTTTAATACATGGGATCGCCCGATATTGACCGATAGCGGGGGGTTTCAGGTATTCTCCCTTTCCGACAATCGTAAGCTGCATGAAGAGGGAGCCGAGTTCCGCTCGCATCTCGACGGCTCCAAGCATATGTTCACGCCGGAGAAGGTGATGGATATCGAACGCTCTATCGGTGCGGATATCATCATGGCCTTCGATGAGTGTTGCCCGGGAGATGCCGACTACAATTACGCCAAGCAATCACTGGGCCTGACCGAGCGTTGGCTGGATCGTTGTTTCGCCCGCTTCAACAGCACGGAGCCGAAATACGGCTACCGGCAAAGTCTCTTCCCGATCGTACAGGGATGCGTCTATACGGACTTGCGGCAGAGGGCGGCGGAGAACGTGGCCCGAAAAGGCGCCGATGGAAACGCTATCGGGGGATTGGCCGTTGGCGAGCCTACCGATAAGATGTACGAGATGATCGAGGTCGTGAACGAGATCTTGCCGAAAGATAAGCCTCGTTACTTGATGGGCGTAGGAACCCCGATCAATCTGCTGGAAGGGATCGAACGAGGCATCGATATGTTCGACTGCATCATGCCGACCCGTAACGGACGCAACGGCCAACTCTTCACCCGCTTCGGTACTATCAATATGCGTAACAAGAAATGGGAGAACGATTTCTCGCCAGTCGATCCGGACGGACATTCCTACGTGGATACCTTATATAGCAAGGCTTATCTGCACCACTTGATCAAGGCGAAAGAAATGCTTGGCTTACAGATCGCTTCTATCCATAACCTCGCTTTCTACCTATGGTTGGTGAAAGAAGCGAGGGCACATATCATCGCTGGCGATTTTACTACATGGAAAAGTGGTATGGTCCGTCAATTAGCGAACCGGTTATAAAAAACGAGACAGATGAAATTTAAACTAAAACGGATCGATTGGTATATCATCAAGCAGTTTCTGGGCACGTACGTGTTCGCTATCGCCTTGATTATCTCTATCTCCGTCGTTTTCGATATAAACGAGAAGATCGATAAGTTCTTGAATCCGGATGTCCCCTTAAAAGCGATCATCGTGGATTATTACTTGAACTTTATCCCCTACTTCGCCAATTTGTTCAGTCCGTTGTTCACATTTATCGCCGTGATCTTCTTCACGTCGAAGCTAGCGGATCGTTCGGAGATCATAGCGATGCTTGCCAGCGGTATGAGTTTCCGTAGGTTAATGCTTCCTTACGCGGTCTCGGCTACGATTATCGCTATCGTGACGTTTATCCTGAACGCTTACATCATTCCCCCGGCGAATGAGACTCGTATCGATTTCCAGAACAAGTATATCCGCAACAAGAAGGTGGACTACGTAAAGAACGCCCAATTGGAGATCGAGCCGGGTATTATCGCTTATTTCGATAGCTATGACGCTCGCTCGAACATGGGATACCGTTTCTCTCTGGAGCATTTCGAGGATAAGAAATTGATCTCCCGTCTGACCGCCAAGTCAATCAAATACGACTCGCTTTATCAATGGACCGTTATTGATTATATGATCCGTGATTTTGATGGCATGCGGGAACATATTTTCCAAGGCTCCCGTAAGGATACGACCTTGACCATCGTGCCCTCGGACTTCCTGATTTCCGTGAATGATTGCGAGACGATGACAACGCCCGAGCTGAATACGTATATCAACCGGCAGAAAAAAAGAGGTATCGGGAATATACAGACCTTCCAGATCGAGTATCATAAGCGCTTCGCCACGATCATGGCGGCGTTTATCTTGACTTCTATCGGAGCGTCGTTGTCTTCCCGGAAAATAAAGGGAGGTATGGGTATGAATATTGGTATCGGATTGGCGTTGAGTTTTTCTTACATCCTGTTTATGACGGTTACTTCCACCTTCGCTATTAATGGTTATGTGAGTCCTGCCGTAGCAGCTTGGATACCGAATATAGTTTATACATTTATAGCGATATTCTTATATCAGAAAGCACCAAGGTAATTGATTAACTCCTATATTGGTATAACTCTGCCAAATTTCATCCAGTTTAGAGACGGGGCGTGCCCCGTCTCTACAACCTAGGATTTTCAATTATTTCGTGAAATTAAGTCCAAACTCTAACGTTTTTGCGTTCGGAAGTAGTTGCAATACCATATCTACCATTTGCTGATAATTCTCCGGAACCATCGGTTTCAAGATAGGAGCTATCATGGTCAAAACCGGTACGATTAAATCCTTATCCGCATAAAAAGTAGCCTCACTTCCATCCACCTTCATGTTAAGAGGTAGACCATAATAACCTCCTAAATCAACCAAAAGCTTCATGATCTCGTCAATAGAGATACCAGCGGCCTCCAATTTGTCACCAGCAGCCTGTTGTAATAAAGTAGTCAAGACTGTCACATAATTTTTATCCACAGCCACCATAAATTTCCCGTCTACCACACAATATTGGATACTTGCCATTTTCGTGATCTCACCGATTCCTTTATCCTCAGAAGCCCCTATAGGTCTCCAAGAAACATCGAAGATTCCATCTTCCGGTAAGTTAACATTTACAACGCTTACTTTGCCCCAAATCAAGTTACTGATAACTGGCTTTATCATACGCACGAGATCATCGATCGTAGAATTTCCGGTAACGATATTCGCATAGATAGCTTCCACGCCCGCTTTCAAGCTCCAATTACCTACGATAGAAGAAGTTAATTTACGAGTATAAACAACAGAAGCTACGCCCCCTTTCACCGTACCATTTACCGATACCACGCAATCGCCAACCGTACTCTCGCCGGTAAACGTATAAGTGCCGTCCGCTTCCTTCAATGCGGCATCAATAGCGACCGACTTATTTTCGGGGATGATATTGTTCAAGGTTACTGATGCCTTCTCCGCAGAAGAAGCGGCAATCACGACCGATTTACCGTCAACAGGGATTGTCACTTCACCCATTACCAGATTAACGCTCTTACCCTCGTACGTTTTCGACAGATCTTGCCAGTTACCGGAAGAACTTGAATCGTCATCATCACCACATGCCGTAAAAAAACCCATCGTGCAAATCACGGCAAATACATACAACAAACTCTTTCTCATGACTCTTGTTTTAAATTTAACATAAATAGCTATTAATATTATCACAAATATATCCATTCCAACTTCCACTAACAACAATAATTTAATATCAGATGTTCGATTCCTGTGTTTAGATCAAAAATTCACTACTTTTGTCGTATCAAATACTTAAAAACAATCTATCATGAAGAAAGTGTTTATCTCAATGGCCTGCGTATTAATCGCTCTATCCGGTTGCACGAATGGAGGAAGCAATAAAGAATCCATGGAAGTCGTACTGAATATCAAACGGAAAGTAAAACCCGAATGTGTCTCCGCCTTAAAGGAATCATTCTTGAAATGCAAGGAAAGCACGTTGCTAGAACCGGGATGTATCGACTACGGCATGTACCAGTCCCTCACCGATAGCACCGAATTCTTTATCGCCGAGACTTGGAAAAACGACGGGGAATTACAAAAGCACGGCGAAACCGCCCATCTTAAACAACATCTGAATGAGATCAAAGATATGGGAGACCCTTCCTATAAAGGTAGTTTCCGGAAAATTTATGTCTGCCCGAGTGTAAATGACTAATCATTAAGAATTGAAGATTAAAAATCAAGCTTCACATAAGCGTTTATTTTCAATCTTCAATTCCCTATATTAATTACAAAAGATCTGACGCTAACTCAGATAACTCGCTTCGCTCGCCTTTTATCAAGTTGATATGGGCGAACAAGTCCTGTCCTTTCATCTTGTCGATCATATAGGCCAAGCCATTACTTTGGGCGTCTAGATACGGGGAGTCAATCTGTTGGATATCTCCCGTGAAGACCATCTTCGTTCCCTCTCCCGCACGGGTGATAATCGTCTTGATCTCATGCGGCGTGAGGTTCTGGGCCTCATCGATGATACAATAAGTCTCGGACAAGCTACGACCCCGGATAAAGGCCAACGCCTCGATCACCAACTGGTTGTTCTTCTGCATATCGTCGATCTTACGGACATCGGGATTACCCGGGGCAAACTGAGTCTTGATCACGTTCAGGTTATCGAATAGAGGTTGCATATAAGGAGCGACCTTTTGCTTCTCGTCACCCGGAAGGAAACCGAGATCCTTATTCGCCAAAGCGACGATCGGACGGGCCAAAAGTATCTGTTTATACGTGCCGGCTTGTTTCAAGGCAGAGGCCAACGCCAACAATGTCTTTCCGGTTCCGGCCTTTCCGGTCAGCCCCACAAGCTTGATATTCGGATCGTTCAATACCTCGAAAGCGAAACTCTGCTCGGCATTACGGGGCTGGATACCAAAGTTCGTGCCTTTATCCACCTTCTTGATCTTATCCGTAAACGGATTGTAGCGAGCCAATACACTATTACGTACGCTTTTCAAGATAAAGCATTCATTGGGGTCGAGCTTAGACTTGATATCCAACGAATCTGCATCCACACCTTCCGGAGAGCTGTATATCTTGTCGATCAAATCGGGGTCTATATTCTCATAGGTCTCTTGCGCACGCTCGAAAATATCTACATTCACGACCTTATCCGTGATATAATCCTCAACGGGAATACCCAAAGAACGAGCCTTCATACGAAGGTTCACATCCTTGCTGACCAAGGTTGTCTTGATCTTCGGATTCTTCTCGGCAATCGTCAACGCACAAGACAAGATACGGTGATCTGGCGTTTTATCCGGAAAAGAATGCGCTATTTTCTCCTGGTACTTATCACCGGTCACGATATAAAGTGTACCTTTTCCCGGTCCTAGTGAGGCGCCTTTCAAGAACAGGTCATTACTGGTCAATAAGTCTAGCTCCCGAACAAACTCACGGGCATTATAATTGATCTGCTCACTCCCCTTCTTGAACTTGTCCAACTCTTCTAATACCACGATGGGTAGATAGATATCATTTTCCTGAAAGTTCTCGATGCACTTATAGTCATGTAATATGACATTCGTGTCCAACACAAAATTCTTCTTTGCTCCCATGGCCTTTCGATTTAATGATTATTGCTTCTAATATAAGAACAATTCTGACACGTTGATAGTTCAGGCCTGCTAAAATTAGTTACACACACCAATAATTTCGTCATATTGACCAATTCAAGGAAAAATATGTATCTTTACGAGGATTAAAAAATAGAGGAGGATAACGTCATGTTCACAAATTTCAATTTCCAACAAATACTTAGCGCATTCATCGTATTATTCGCTGTTATCGATATAATCGGAGCTATTCCCATCATCATAGACCTAAAGGATAAAGGCAAGGATGTCAATGCGTTGAAGGCAACCCTAATCTCCTTTCTATTGTTATTAGGGTTCTTCTACGCCGGGGATATATTACTCAGGCTTTTCCATGTGGACATCGAGTCGTTTGCCGTGGCCGGCGCTTTTGTGATCTTCCTCCTATCTTTGGAGATGATTCTCGACATAGAGATTTTCAAGAACCAAGGGCCGATCAAGGAAGCTACGTTGGTGCCGCTAGTATTCCCGTTGCTAGCCGGAGCGGGATCGTTCACCACTTTATTATCGCTCCGTGCGGAATATGCCAGCGTGAATATTATCGTAGCCTTGGTACTGAATATGCTATGGGTCTACTTTGTTGTCCGCATGACACGCAAGGTAGAGAAAGTCTTGGGGAAAGGCGGCATATACCTGATCCGTAAATTCTTCGGTATCATCCTGCTGGCGATCTCCGTCAAGCTATTCATGAGCAATATCACCCTGCTAATGGAACAGATAGAAGCGAGTACGAAAGCAATATAGGATTTCCTTTAGAAGAGCATCCAGTTTCATCCTATTGAAACAAAGAGTTCATTAGGATGAAACTACAAGGCATCTATTATTTTCCGAAACGAGATGTGTCTATCGAATCATGTTCCCTCTCCTTGTAACCACCAAACTTCCAGACAAAAGATAATTTCAGACATCTCTCATCATTCAATTTCCTCATCCGGCTCCATTGATTGCCTTGGTTTATCTTGATGGTACGTGGAATGCTGCTGGCGAAAATATCGTCTCCTTTAAGTGTCAAGCTGGCACGGTCATTCAAGAAAGTCCATTTTAATCCAGCGGATATCTCATACATGGAACCCAAGTCGTATATACCTTGGATGGCACCGGGAGTCACGTATTGGCCGTCTATCGTCATTTTTAAATTCGGTTTATCACATAGGTTAAATGTGTTACTCATATGCGCTAACCCGAGATAAGCCTCACGGTTATATGAGATGCCGTGGAAGTTATCATTCTTCTCTTGCATCCTCCAACCTCGCAGTGTGATGCGGCTATTCCAAAAACGACCCACATTAAAAGGAATGATCACCGCCAATCCCGCTTCCAGACTATAATCCATATTCTCGAAACGAAAAACGGTCTTCAGTTCCGTATCGCTTTGATAAGGAAGTTGGGCGAAATAATCCGGCGTGTATTCACAGAACGCTACCAGCATATACTTTTGGCGGAAGATATAGACCATCTGCCCCTCATACGTGCGATAAGGTTTCAACAAGGGATTTCCCGCCACTTCCGAGTAAGAGTTTAGAGGCGTTACTTGCGGGGAGACTTGCCAATAACCGGGATAGGTCTTATCGCTACTTATATCGAACTGTAAAATATGTCGGGGAGAAAACGTATAGCTCAGGGATACGGTAGGAAACAACGCCCCCTCATTCCATAGGTTCATATTTTCCCGGCTAGAGGCGTAGTCAGACTTAAAATACTCCCCTTTCAGCCCGACCGTAGCAGAGAAACGCTCTCCGAAGCTTTTCGATACCTCGGCGAAAATATCAACGATGTATTCCTTTTGTGTATTATCCTCCAACGCTTCCTCGTCCATCTCATAGCCAGCACCTTGATCATATAAATACTCCGAATAGTTTTTCGACGAAGCGTAACCTCCATGCACGCCGTAATTCAATCCCCACCCGGAAGCGAAACTATGTGTCTTATTTAGGAATACGGACCAGCGGGATACATCCTGTCTCGTATTATTTATCATATCAGTCCGGGAACCATTCGTATCCTGGTAATCAAGTACCGAGGGCGAATGATAACGGGTGAAATCCGCTCCTGCCGATATCCCGGCATGTCCATCATATTGTAAACGTATATTATGAATAGCGGAGTGCCCGTCATCACGGACCAAGCTCGTACTCTCACTTTTATTTTCCGGCTTCGACAGATCCAGATATGAGGTAAAGGCATCACGGTCCGATAAGACTTTATCTCCCTTCAGATAATATGCCAAAGAGAGTTTATCCTCATTCGCAAACGTATAATCCATTCCCAGACGAACCGTTCCTCTATTTACATGGACAAGGGCCCGATTATGTTGGCTTATTTCCGTCATACCACTATTTAATGTATGGCGGGCCAACATATCCTCCCCCATCACATCCCGTCTCTTATTACCATTCAACAGGAAATCTATGCTAAAGCCCTTATTCGTATAAAGTAAATTCACATGCGCATCTCCCCCCGCATGGCGATATTGGGTGTAATCCACACCCGTTTCACCTTGCCAAGAAGGAGTCTCGGACTCATTCTTACTCAATACGACATTGAGTAACGCCCCCTTGACATTATATTTAGCTGGAGCGTTATACATCACCTCAGCCTTTTCGACCCTTGAGGCCGGCATAGTTTTCAGTAACTGGATTAATTGATCTGCCGACATTGTCGTCAACTGCCCATTCAAGATTATATTCAAACGACTGGCCCCTACCAGCTCCAGATTATCATTCCGCTCGATAAGCCCCGGTAAGTCCTTGATGATCTCAAAAGCGTTCGTGGCAGTCTTATCCTTCATCAGTTGAGGGACATCATACGTCAGCTTGCCTCCCTCCAGTTTCACTTGCGGGCGTTCTCCCTTTACGGTAATCTCGGCCAACTGATAATCTTTCTCCTCCAGCACCACCGTACCTACGTTGGCGGTAGTTATCTCTTTCTCTACCATATTATATAAGATGTGTTGGAAAATAAGTCGATACGACTGGTCTAGCGGATGATTCAATCGAAAATCCCCAAGCGTATCGGTAACCACGGCATCCACATATACAGAGTCGAGGGTCTGTAAAATCACCGCCACTCCATCTACCGGCTGTTCCTTGCCATCCATCACCTTCCCGGAAATACCTTGTGCCATAATCTCACCGAGACTCATCAGCAAGCATAAAATCATGTAGTAAATAGTACGTTTCATATCGGTTTGTTTTTATCATTTTTCGTTCATACAAAAGAAACGTATTCTTAAAAGAAACTATGTTACCACTCACTTACGAAGTCTTACCTTGTCTTATCAGGAATGTTATTTAGTCTTATCGCCATTTATCAAACCCAACAAAGAGGAACAAGGTAATCTAGAAAACACCTTCGGAAAAGTAGTATGAGTGGTATCCTTTATGCTAAATCTCACCTAAGGGAATTGCAGGAAAAAGGTTTCAAGGCCGCCGTACTCTTTGACGCGAAAACGTAAACTGAACATTAAGAGGTTCTAACTGTTGATATATCAATCAAATATTTGAAGATAACCTATTAAAAGTTGAAAATCATGTGTACAAGAGTAGTTTATTCGGGAACAAACGGGATGGTAGCGACTGGTCGCACAAGACTTTAAGCCGGCGCAACCGTTCAAGTTTATGGGTGTAAAGGATCTTATTTAGTCTTGGCTAACTATTTTTTGGGATAATATGTTCCATATTTCCTTTTACAACATTTGAGTTTCAATTAATATTTATATTTGACGTCAAAAATCTTACAATATGGATAAACAGTTCCTCTGCCTTGATTCACCTACGGACTTTATGGTTGGTAAATACATATCCGCCGACGAACTCAAGGAGTTTATAAATATTCCTTGTAAGATAAAAGCTGGGGTCTTTATCCTTTGCATGGAAGGGCAAATACGCTCAACTATCAATATGTCAGAATTGACCACTTCGAAACTCAATGTTGTAACGCTATTGCCCAATAGTCGCATACAAATACATGAGATATCCCCCGACATCTTGATCTATTTCATAGCGTTCTCTTTCGATTTCATGTGTTACACCAATTTTATCAAGAGCACGATGGGTTATCTACTGATGATTTACAGGTATCCGATTATAAAAATATCCCAAAACAGGGCCAACCTGATCACGAACTTCTACGAGCTTCTCTATCAATATGCCGTATATCCCGATATCTTGAACAATAAAGAGATGATAAAGGCCATTTTCATGATGTGTAGTCAAGGTATCATAGAAATATACAGTAAAATTTACCCATTAGAGAAACAGGAACTTACACGTCCGTTACAAATCTATCAAGAGTTCCTAAATATGGTATTGAGATACTATACGAAAGAGCATAACGTATCGTTTTATGCCGAGAAGTTGGGCCTCACGTTCTCTTATTTCTCGACATCCATCAAAAAAGCGATCGGAGAGACTCCTCAAGAGATCCTCACGCAAACAATAATCATAGACGCTAAGGCTCAGTTGAAAGGGACCAACCGAGAAATCAAGAACATAGCGATGGACCTCGGTTTTAATAATCTATCGTTCTTTAATAAGTTCTTCCGTCGAAATGTAGGCATGACTCCACAAGAATACAGGGGTAAATCGTATACCTATTCTTGTTACCAGAAAACATCCGACTAGCCGAAAGCAAAAACGGAACATATTATCAAAAAGAAGAATTTCAAGGGTACCTTTTATAATTTTTACTTTTGTAGGATAATATAAAAAGACATACGATGGAAGGGCGAGAGACGGATCTAGAATACAACTTATTGATGGGGCTTACGGGAGCTAGCGTTAGCAAACATTTATTGGATGAGCATTTCACACTTTTATGGGCAAATGACTTCTATTACGATATGATAGGTTACCCCAAAGAAGAATATGAAGCTCTTTTCCACAATAAACCCGATTTGTATTTTAAAGGTTATGATGAAGCTTGGAATATATTATCCAAGAATGTTTACGAGACGATAGCTAATAAAGCCAGCGGTTACGAAACCGTTATCCAGATGCCAACGAGAAAAGGAAAAAGATGGACTAAAATCACCTCAACGTTTACCGACCAACTACAAGACGGCATCCCTATCTCCTATACGGTAATGACCGATGTAGAGGACGTAATGCGAAGGCGGATCGAGCAAACGATCACTTATGATAATATCCCCGGCTTCATATCCAAGCATAAAGTACATAAAGACGGCAGTTTTACATTGCTGGAGGCAAATGATAAATATATGGACTTCTCTGGTATCGATAAAAATTCTTTTTTATCTTTCAGTCCTTTCTCCCGTTTAGATGAAACAAGCCGTAATACGATGAACGCACATATCTCCTGTATGCTAAAAGGGGAACCTGTACATTTCGTTATCCAGTCGAAAGACAAAAACGGAAACGACGCTTGGCTACAGTTGAACGGGGAATGTATTGGCTGGGAAGGTGACGAGCCTATCTATCTTATCGTTTACATCAATATCACCGACATTACCGAACAGAGGGAGTTGCAAAAGAAACTGGAGAAACAGTCAAAGCAACTTAAAGAAGCACTAAAGTCGGCGGAACAAGCCAACCAAGCCAAATCTGATTTTCTCGCCCGCATGAGCCACGATATCCGTACACCCATGAACGCCATCATGGGAATGGCGACTATAGCCAAAGCCCATGTAGATGAACATGAAAGAATACTAGATTGTATGGAAAAAATCAATGGAGCCTCTAAATTATTATTGAGTCTGATTAATGAGGTTCTCGATATGTCCAAGATCGAGAGTGGCAGGTTAATTCTTTCGGAGGATGAGTTCAATGTGGGTGAGCTCTTGCAAGACTTGGTCGTTATGATGCAACCGGAGATCAAAAACAAACAACAAACTTTAAATATACACGTCAAGAACCTGAGGCATGAGAATGTAAAAGGCGATACGCAGCGTATCAAGCAGGTATTGATGAATATCCTCTCGAACGCAATTAAGTATACGCCGGAGAATGGGCGAATCACGATAGAGATCTACGAGAAGGCCCCTCATAATGGCATCGGAAATTATCAATTCGTGTTTGAGGATAACGGAAGAGGTATGAAACCGGAGTTTCTGGATAAGATTTTCGAGCCTTTCGAGCGTGCGAGCGATGATGAGATCAAGAGGATACAAGGTACTGGCCTCGGGATGTCGATCAGCCATAAGATCATTCAGATGATGGGAGGAGATATCAAGGTGGAGAGTGAATATGGCAAAGGTTCCCGCTTCACCATCGACATGCCATTGGTTTGCCGGGATCAGAAGCCCGATGATAAGATAGAGGTAGAAGGTTTAGAGGTTCTTGTGGTAGATGATGATAAGATCGCTTGTCTAAACACGTCTAGCTGTTTGCGAGAGATCGGGATAAACAGTGAATGCGTATATTCAGGTAGAGAAGCTATAGAAAAAGTACGACAGCATCATTTAGCGGAGAAAGAGTATTTCGCCGTGATCATTGACTTGAAGATGCCTCAAATGAACGGCATTGAAACAACCCGGCAAATCAGACGTTTCGTGGGAGCGGACGTACCGATCATCATTCTCTCCGCATACGATCTTGAGGAATATGAGGCAGAGGCTAAGGAGGTTAAGGCCAATGGATTCATCACCAAGCCTCTCTATAAGTCCAAGCTACTCCAAGTATTGAGATCTTTCCTTGACGAAGGAGACCAGCCGGAACCGATCCGCCCATTCAAGTTATCAAACGTCGATTATTCCGGCAAGCGCATCTTGCTGGTGGAGGATAACGAGTTAAATCGTGAGATCGCCGTAGAGATCATCGGCAGCACCGGTATCACTATCGATACGGCGATAAATGGGCTCGACGCCGTACATAAAGTCGCCCAATCGGAAGAAGGATTTTACCAGATAATACTGATGGATATCCAGATGCCTATCATGGACGGTTATGAGGCGACCCGGCAGATTCGTTCCCTCCAACGAAGGGATATCGCACATATGCCAATTATAGCCATGACCGCCAACGCTTTTTCCGAAGACGTGACAAACGCTATCAAAGCGGGCATGAATTATCATTTGGCTAAACCGATTGATATTGGGGCGTTGATGGGCATCCTTAGTAAATATTTACAAGCGCCCGCATAAAGTTTATCTTGCGTATTAAAAGTTCATGTAATAAAATTGTCTATTTTTAGCGATCAATTCGATTATAAGCATAAAGAGACTTCATGAACATCAGACTTCGTTTTAAGTTAATCGCTTTGTTGATCGTCCTATCGCTGGCCGGGCTTTTGGTTTTCCAAGGATACTGGCTGAAAGGTTTATATGATACATTATATAAACAGATGGAGATCAATATAGAGGAAGCGATGAAGATCGCCGACTATAAGGAGTTGTTCCTGCGCATCCGATCTATCAAAAAAGAACAGGGAGCGCTGGGACCTCAAACCCAAGATGTGTACTTCAGCTCAGAGCTAGATCCGTCTAATAAGCAGAAGATGGACGCAAAAGCTTCGATCCATCCGCAGAAAGAAGATCCTGACCTTAACCGGGAAGATATCTTCAAGACGGCAAATCCAGACTCACACATGAAATTACATATCGATTACGGGGATGAGGAGGACTTTAGCTCGATAGACTCTACCCTAACGGATTACCTATATGTAATCGGCGAGGTGGAGGACATGGTGCAGCAAGCGATGCATGCGAATATAGATTCTATAAAACCAATTGATTTCAAGACCTACAACAAATTATTAACCTCGGAACTGGAGGCAAGAAACATCGTAACGGAACATGAGCTGGTAACGATTTATAAACCAAACAACGGGGACGAGAAGGGTTGGATGCATCTGGACAAGCCGGAACGATTCACTACGTGGAAAAACCCCGTGCATTTCGATTACCCGCTCCATAACGAGAGCACGTTACAATATCGCCTGTTCCTTAAATCGCCGGCTAGCGTGATACTCACCCAGATGAAAGGCATCCTGATCTCCTCCTTCCTATTACTTTTGCTGATCATTTGCGCTTTCATATACTTACTCCGCACCATCTTAAAGCAAAAGACCGTGGAAGAATTGAAGACCGATTTCACCAACAATATGACGCATGAGCTGAAAACCCCGATCAGCGTCAGCTATGCCGCCGTAGACGCATTATTGAACTTTAGCGATCCCGTCAACGAGAAACAGAAGAAATACCTGACGATCGTTAAAGACCAACTTATCCATCTTACCGGATTGGTGGAACAAATCTTGACACTCGCCGTAGAGAACCGCAGTACCTTCCGCTTGCGCCCCGAAACCATCTCATTAAACGAGTTGGTGAACTCCCTCATCGAGCAATACAAACTGAAAGCGAGCAAACCCGTGGAGTTTACTTACTCCATCCCCGAGGATATAGAATTGGTGGCCGATCGTACCCACCTATATAATATGTTGAGCAACCTTATCGATAACGCAATCAAATACGCCGACAAGGAACCTTGCCGCATCGAAGCGACAGCCCGGCAAGACGATCACGAAACGACAATCTCCATAACCGATAACGGCCCGGGTATCAGCGAAGCCAACCAGCGGCAGATATTCGACAAGTTCTTCCGGGTTCCCAGCGGGAATATCCACAACGTGAAAGGTTATGGCCTAGGATTATATTACGTAAAAGACATGATGGGTAAACATGGAGGAACAGCCCGTGTGGAAAGCGTCCCCGGCAAAGGCTCCACCTTTACCCTGCATTTTAAATAATAATCCGAAAATCAAGTATCAAATATGGAAAAGATAAAAGTACTACTAGTAGAAGACGAGCCTACATTGGCCATGATCATCAAGGATACGCTGGATGGGAACGAGTTCGATATCACCCTAGCGGCGAATGGCGAGGAGGGCCTCTCCCGTTATGCGGAGATCAACCCGGACATTATCGTAGCGGATATCATGATGCCCAAGATGGATGGTTTCACGATGGTCAAATTGATCCGTAAGACGGATACGCACACCCCTGTCCTATTCCTATCGGCCCGTTCCGCGGCCAACGACGTGGTAGAGGGCTTCGAGACAGGCGGCAACGATTACCTGAAAAAGCCTTTCGGCATGGCGGAATTGATCGTGCGCATCAAGGCGTTACTGCATAAGGTGTCCGTCCAAAGACCGGAAGCCACCTCTTTCCGTATCGGGCTTTATACGTTCGATTCCATCACGCAGACATTGGTCTACCGGGGAGAGAAACAACTCCTCAGCAACCGGGAATCCGAGATATTGAAGCGCCTTTGCGACAATAAGGACCAAGTATTACCGATGAAAGAGATCTTGATAGACCTTTGGGGAGATGATTCTTTCTTCAACGCACGCAGCCTGCATGTCTTTATCACCAAGCTACGTCATAAGTTATCGAAAGACGAGTCTATCAAGATTTTGAATATCCGGGGAATCGGATATAAGCTGATCATCGATTGAATTGCTTCAATGCCTGTGCCATCTGGTCCGGGCATGAAGTTCCCCTTCCATGACAATCGATGCCAGACAAACGGCCGATAGCGTCTTCGATGCGCATACCTTTCAATAAGGCGCACATGCCTTGCCCGTTACCGTGGCAACCTCCTACAATCTGCACATTCTCGATCACGTCCTCCTTCGCGTCGATCACCATCAACTTAGAACAAACGCCTCCTTGAGGCGTATAGGTTATACGTCGTGTTTCCATTTTCTTTTTCTCTCCTTTTTATAAACGAGTCGCAAAGGTATAAATAAATTTAACTACATTTGTAGCATCTAATTTACAAAAACATGACATACGAGGAAACGCTACACTATCTATATACCAGCATCCCGGTCTTCCAACACAGCGGAGCTTCCGCTTACAAACCCGGTCTTGGTACAAGTATCGCCCTAGATGATTATCTGGGAAATCCGCATAAAGCCTATAAGACCATCCATGTAGCCGGGACAAACGGCAAAGGCTCGGTCAGCCATCTATTGGCGGCCATTCTCCGGCAATCCGGTTTCAAGGTCGGGCTTTATACCTCTCCCCACTTAGTGGACTTCCGGGAGCGCATCCGGGTGAACGGGAAAAAGATCTCCCAAGATTACGTGGTCGATTTCGTCGAACGCCATCGTTCTTTCTTCGAGCCTCTCCATCCTTCTTTCTTCGAGCTGACGTCCAGTATGGCTTTTGAGTATTTCCGCGACCAGCAGGTAGATTACGCGGTTATCGAGGTCGGGCTTGGCGGTCGTTTGGACAGTACGAACATTATCACTCCGATCTTGAGTATCATCACGAATATCAGTCTGGATCATACGCAATTCTTGGGAGATACGGAGGAGAAGATAGCGGCGGAGAAAGCCGGCATTATCAAAAAAGGCGTACCCGTCCTTCTGGGGGAGGCAGAGAAACGCTCCGTTTTCGACCTCTTCCAGAACGAGGCGAGAAAGGCAGGAGCACCCTTCCACTACGCCTTGAGCATGGGAATGCTGGAGGGGACCGGAGGGTTGTCGATGGTACACTGGAAGTTCCCCTCCGTAGAATACGGCGAGGTGATCGGCGAGCTTGCCGGAGAGGTACAACAAGCCAACGCCATCACGGTGTTCTCCGCCCTGCACCTGCTCCGCGAGAAGTGCGGTGTTGACATCCTGCCCGAGGCCGTCCATGAAGGGTTCGGGCACGTGACCCAACTGACGGGTTTGATGGGCCGCTGGCAAACCTTGCGGACAAAACCGACCGTCATTTGCGACACCGGGCACAACGTGGGTGGATGGAAACACATAGCGGAACACCTGAATGCCATGAGAAGCCGTTTCCGCGAAATTTATATGATCGTCGGTATGGTGAACGACAAGGATATCGACGGCGTATTATCCTTGATGCCACCAGATGCTTCTTATTTCTTCACGCAAGCCTCCGTGGAGAGAGCGATGCCCGTAAAGGATTTCGCCATGAAAGCCATGCGGAAGGGACTGCCCGGAGTCCTTTGCGAAACGGTGGAAGAGGCGGTCGAGAAAGCGTTAAAAAGTGCCGACAAGGATGACTTGATCTTTATCGGCGGAAGCACCTTTATCGTAGCGGACGCTCTCCCCTTGTTCATGAAAGAAGACGAATACAAATAATATAACTCTATAAAACAAATATCATGATAGAAAAAATTCATCAGAAACTAAGTGACTCGAAAGTCGCACGCTGGAGTGTACTCGCTTTGGCGGCATTCACGATGCTTTGCGGATACTTCCTTACGGATGTAATGGCTCCGCTTAAACCGATGTTGGAAGAACAGCTAAGCTGGACGAGTACGGAATATGGTTGGTTCACCAGCGCTTACGGTTGGTTCAACGTATTTCTTTTCATGTTGATTATTGGTGGTATCGTTCTGGATAAGATGGGTGTCCGTTTCACGGGTGTCGCTTCCTGTATCTTGATGATTATCGGTTGTTCCATTAAATATTACGCCATCTCGGACGCGTTTACGATGGAAGGAGAGCTTTTCGGATGGAAAGCGCAAGTGATGGTGGCCGCCCTCGGATACGCAATCTTCGGTGTCGGCGTGGAGACCGCCGGTATCACGGTATCTAAGATTATCGTACGGTGGTTCAAGGGAAAAGAGATGGCGTTGGCTATGGGCTTGGAGATGGCTACGGCTCGTTTGGGTACGGCCTTGGCTTTATCTATCACGGTTCCCGCCGCCAAGTACTTCGGTAGTATCTCCGCTCCTATCTTGCTTTGTCTTTGTATGTTGTGTATCGGTTTGATCGCCTTCCTCGTATTTTGCGTGATGGATCGCAAGCTGGACGCTTCGATGGACGCTATCGAGCAAGCCGAGGAGGAAGAGCCTTTCCGTTTGAAAGATATCTTATTGATCGTTACCAATAAGGGTTTCTGGTTGATCGCTCTGCTTTGCGTATTATTCTATTCGGCCGTATTCCCCTTCTTGAAATACGCTACGGACTTGATGGTCAATAAATATAACGTAGATCCGGAGTTGGCGGGAAACATCCCGGCTATCTTACCTTTCGGCACGATTCTTCTGACTCCGTTCTTCGGTAACTTATACGACCGCAAGGGTAAAGGGGCGACGATCATGATCTATGGTGCCTTGATGTTGATCGGCGTGCATTTATTATTCACACTTCCGATCTTGAATCAGTGGTGGTTCGCGACAATCGTGATGATCGTATTGGGTATCGCTTTCTCCTTGGTTCCATCGGCGATGTGGCCATCTGTTCCGAAGATTATCCCGGAGAAGCAATTAGGCACGGCTTATGCCTTGATTTTCTGGGTACAGAATATCGGTCTGAGTATGGTTCCCTTATTAATCGGCTGGATATTGGATACGTATTGTAAAATAGACAATGGTACGGGCAAACCGGCTTACGACTATACGATACCGATGGCAGTCTTCACCTGCTTCGGTGTACTCGCCCTCTTCATCGCCTTGATGTTGAAACGTGAGGACCGGATCAAAGGCTACGGCCTTGAATTGCCGAACATCCAAAAGGACGCCGATAAAGCCGAGGCCGAGATAATCGCTAAAGAGATGATCGCAGAGCCTTAAAAGCTCATAACCCTAAATAAATGGAAGGCGCTGTAAACTTGATTTACTGCGCCTTTCTTTTTGATGACTGAAAACCATCGTCATTGGAACACACAAAAAGTTCGTTTGAAAAAGAGGAGTAGCGAAACAACTACAATATGCCTTATTCATAAAATCTTTTTTAGCGGTAATATTAATAAAAAGCACCCTTGATTTTCGGAACGGCATATTGAAATGTGGCATTTATCCGTGGTCCAGCCATCCAAAAGGAAATCATATGTATAGGTCTTAACGCAGTGGCTTATATATTTCATTAGATCCTTATTATCAGTTAAGAATAGATATACAGCTTCACAAATGTCGTTTTGATTAAAAAGGCAAGTGAGCGTGGAGGTTTTGAACACGACTTCCAATGTAATCTGGCTTACGTCATTCCACGTATAAGTGATCATACATAAATCCAGATCCTTCAACAATATCTGCGCTTTCCTTACCGGCAAACCAATTACTTGATGGGATAAGCTAATCATCTCGGAATAATCCCTTTGAGGATATTGATTTTGAGTTTCCATTGATTTCTGTGTTTATCATTCGCAGACAAAATAAGCTTACCGCCTGCTGATATACCATCAATCCCCTTGATAAAATATCAATGTCACGACTAATATTATCAGATGACAGAGATAAATGATATATCTGACTACGTATTTACGGTCGGTAACAATGCCCATTGTAATTTGTAGTTATAAATAAAATTAGGTGCGGTTGCTCTGGATATCTGATACAATAGTAAGATAACTCAGATTTAATACTTATTTTTGTGACAGGATCAATAAGAACTGACATGGAAACAACATTTACCAGAAGAAATAGTCATGGAGCCAACTTAAAACGTTGGAGAGAATGGAGAGGCATCAAACAAGAAGTGCTCGCCGACAAAATAGGGGTATCACAAGCCACCTTATCCGGCTACGAGAAAAAAGACGAATTGGAACCTGAAGTATTGGAAAAGATAACTAAAGCTTTGGATATTCCGACAGAGGCGATCACGGAGCTTAATGAAGGAGCGCTTATCAATATTTATTCTGGCACATGGCAAGATAACGCAACTGCAGCCGGAAGCATTCAAAATCAAACTTTCAATCCCATCGATAAAATAGTCGAGCTTTACGAACGATTATTAAAGGCCGAGCAAGAAAAGGTTGCCATGCTCCATGAAATCATAAAGGATAAATAAGTATCGATTATAGAGACCGTAAGCGAAAATGAGATAATCTTGACATTATGATCGAAATAACAGAATAACGATGTCAAGACCTTTTTACAAATAGAGAAAAAGAGGGAGAGACCTATGATGAAATCATACGTTTTCCCTCTTTTTCTTGCCTAAATACCCCTGTTTGGACTCAAAAGTAATAGAGTTAGGTAACACAAAAGGCTGTATTAGGCAACACGACCGTATGTATTAGGTAACGCAACCGTATGTATTAGGCGATACATACGGAAGAAACAGCCCTCGCATCCTATAGAATTGATCGATACACCCGTATAAAATGGCTATTTTCACCTAAAAATATGAGATACGATGAATTAATCTCGCTAGAATAAAAAGGCCTATTTCCATAAAACACTACAAGACAACCAGATGCTATTATTCTATGCCATTTTCGGAAGCAAGGCGTACCTTAGCCCGGAAAAAACGCTTCTCCGGAAGTTTAGATTACAGAATGTCAAAACGTCAAACCTACTCTTTTACGCGTGATGCCTACAGCTATGCCCGCAAGAAGAAAACTAAAATTAAACTCAAAAATATACTTACAACATTATTATATACAATAAAATATTTATTTTTACACAAAATCTGTTGTTATGACAAAAGAACAATTCCTAAACGATCAGTATGTATCTGGATTTATCCAGTGGCTTCGTGATAAACTATCTAATTTCACCCATTCATATTACAATCAGAAAGAGAAGGAGGAATGGCAATGTACCTCTTTTTATGATGCTTGCCACAAATATAAATGGGGAGGTCTAAATTGGGAGGAAAACAATGCCTTATTGGAAAGTTATGCCAAACGACTTAAAGCGAGTATCCGAAATAATGACAACGAAGCTTGCCAAGATGCTTGCCTCGATATATTAAAATGGGGAGGCGTTATACGGGAAAATCAAGAAAGGATCAAGGCACAAACCAACCTTGTGAATTATCTAATGAAGGCAGAAGGGGTCTTAACCCGTGACTCTTTAGATATAAAGGATGAGATAATTATTATGAACTCAGGATTCACCAAGATTTATTCTTTATATATAAATGATTTTATCATCTACGATAGTCGTGTAGGAGCCGCTTTATGCTATTTGGTGAAACTATATTGTATAGAGCAGAAACAAGGCGGTGTCCCTTCTTTATTAAAATTCGCCTATGGTGATGCCCGAAATCCGGAGGTTAATCGGAATCCTAACAGCGACATTTACAAATTCTCTAAACTTGATCGAGGAAAAATCCATATTGAATGCAACCTTAAAGCCAATTGGCTATTAAAAGAAGTATTAAACTTCCCAGAATGCCAATTTAAAGACATGCGTTCTCTGGAAGCAGCCCTCTTCATGATCGGGTATGCAATTCCAAAAGAGCAAGAACAGCAAACATTAAAAACATACCGAATTATGAAATTAGCAGAAGCTCTCAGCTTACGAGCTGATTTACAAAAAAGAATATCACAACTGGAAGTCCGGCTAAAAAACAATGCCCGGATTCAAGAAGGTGAAGAGCCCGCAGAAGATCCACGGGGGCTTATGGATGAGTTGAATAATAATCTGAATGATTTGGAGACACTGATTTTCAGAATCAACCGAACCAACATGGCTACCCTTGCAGAAGGTACAAGCCTTACGGAAATGATCGCAAAGAAAGATATCTTAGCATTGCGCATCTCCGTCCTTCGTTCCGTCACACAATCGGCAACGGGCAGTTTAGAACGTTATTCGGCAAATGAAATCCGTTATGTCCGCACAATAAATGTGGCAGATTTACAAAAAGAAATAGATTCATATTCCAAGCAATTACGTGAATTGGACGTGAAGATCCAACAGCTAAATTGGTTGACGGAACTGATATAAAGCATAATTCAGGTAGTTCTTTTTAAATAGGGCGAGTATATCTCTGGCAATTGAGAATGAATTGTCGAACTTACTGCGAATGGAAGCGAGAGCGGAGCATAGCGCAAAAAGAATCGTAATGCTCAGTATTGTTACAAGCTCAAGCCACAGGTTGCATTGTTACTACCGCATACTGACTATAAAGAGAATGAGGGCGGGTCGGAGGGATTTTCTTTTAAGCAGGCATTTAATTATGGGCATTCTAATGGATATGGAGAAACAGGTCGCTGGCGGTATGACACTTATGGAGAAATTTTGGTGTGATTATCCTATTTGCCCATCAGATTAAGGTAATTCTGATCGGTAAACATTATCTTCGCGTATCATATAAAACAAACATTAAATACTATGATCTGTTTCCCGAATGCCAAGATAAACCTAGGTCTGAACGTGGTAAGCAAACGTCCGGACGGTTATCATAATATAGAGACCATCTTCTATCCGATCCCCGTGAAGGATGCCCTCGAGATCGTCGCCTCGGATCAGCCCAGTTTCACCGGGACCGGAATCCCGGTAGACGCTCCCCAAGAGAAGAACCTCGTCATAAAAGCGCTGAACGCCCTAAAGACGAGATACGAGATTCCCCCGCTAGAGATCCATTTGTTGAAAGCGATACCTTTTGGCGCCGGGCTTGGAGGAGGTTCCGCCGATGCCGCTTTTATGTTGAAGCTGGTCAATGATTTCTGCGGTTTGGATATTCACCCGGATGAGTTGGAGGCGATAGCGTCCACCATCGGAGCCGATTGCCCGTTCTTTATCCGTAACACGCCGGTATTCGCGACTGGCACGGGAAACCAATTCGAGCCCGTGGACTTGTCCTTAAAGGATTATTATCTATGCTTAATTAAACCGGATGTAGCCGTCTCCACCCCCGAAGCCTATTCGATGGTAACACCCGCCACGCCCGAGACCTCCTTGAAAGAGATCATCCGGCTACCGGTATCCGAATGGAAAGAGCGGATGGTGAACGATTTCGAGCGGAGCGTATTCCCGAAACATCCCGTGATCGAGCGGATCAAGGATACCTTATACGAGGGAGGCGCCTTATATGCCGCCATGTCCGGCTCCGGATCGTCCGTGTTCGGTTTGTTCGAAAAACCAACCCATTTCAAGGAACAATCCCTGTTCAGCGATTGTTTTCTATGGGAAGGACAATTGTCATGAATCAAATAGAGACTTTTTTTGATACGATGGCGGAACGCTGGGACGCTGTCTGCGTACATGATCCGGAAAAAATCCGGACGATATTGGATCGTACCAACCTGCGGCGGAACGCTCGCATCCTCGATGTCGGTTGCGGCACGGGGATATTGGAAAGTTACCTGCTGCCGTACGAACCCCGCCAAATCGTAGCTATCGATATAGCGGGCCAAATGATCGAGAAAGCACGCGTGAAATATCCGGATCATCCGCTCATCGAGTTCCTCCAAGAGGACGCTATGAGCTACAAGGGGAAAGGATTCGACTATATTATCCTGTATAGCGCCTACCCGCATTTCATGCGGCCGGAACGGTTGATCAAGCATATGAGCGACTTGCTCGTGCCCGGCGGTAAATTGGTTATCTGCCACAGCGAGAGCAAGGAAAAGATCAATACGCACCACCATCGGCACGCCGATCGATTATCGCTGCCCTTGCCCCCGGCCCGAGAGGTGGCGGCATTGATGGAGCCTTATCTTCTTCCGCTCGTCGTAGAGGATACCGAACAGCTTTACATCGTTTGCGGAAAACGTTTATCCTAAACTAATTATATATGAACAGAAAAACTAACTTAATTCCGGCATTGCTTCTTTCCGCCCTTTCGCTTTACGCCATGGAAGACGTGAAAGTAACGCAATTCCAGCACGCAGGCCCGTTCACGGTCAACAAGCCGATCCTAGCGGACAGCCTCAACGTAAACGGCAAGCCTTTCGAGGCAAAGAATCTATTAAAAGCGACCTTACCGTTCGAGCAAACGCTTGCGAACGCCACGGTACTCGACGCTGACACGGCAGGCGCGATCACCTTCGCCGCCCCGCAAAAGGGATATGCCTTGCATCTATTCTCTTTCTTCTTGAACAGCGACCGGTACGTAAAAGGTACGCTCGATATATCGGGTCCCGGGGCGTTCGAAGTATTCGTCAATGATAAACCGGTAGGAGCCTCTTCCGAGTTGGTGATGGAACCCCGCCGCTATCAAGTAGTCGTTAAATACCTGACAGCGGAAACAGACACTTGTCCTCCCAGCCTAAAGGCTACCTTCAAGAGCGAGGCGGAAGCGAAAGTCGTAGCTTCCTTGAACCCGGAGAAACGCTACACCCTTCTGAATATCCTAGAAGGAAAGGATTTCCAAGGCGTAAGTGTCTCCCCGAACGGGAAGTATGCCTTGGTAAAATACGTCAACCGATTCCCGGAGGGCAAGAGCGAATCGTACGGGCAATTGATGGATGCCGCTACGGGACGGGTCTTATTGCAAGACGGAAGTTTCTTGACAACCGCCAAATGGATGCCTAAAAGCAATCGATTGTATTACACCCGCACCGGTCTGGACGGTACGGAGTTGGTAACTGTAGATCCGGCGACCTACCAACAAACAGTATTAGTCCCGAACCTTCCGAAAGGGCGGTTCGTATTCACCCCCGATGAGTCCACGCTTCTCTATACCGTAGAAGAGGAAGGTCCAAAGGAAGGGACGGACTTGATCCGTGTATTAGAGCCGGCAGACCGCATCCCGGGTTTCCGTGACCGCTCCTTTATCTGGCGGTATGACTTAAAAACAGGTTTGTACGAGCAACTTACTTTCGGGCATACGGACACTTATATCAATGATATCAGCACTGATAGCCGCTATCTATTGTTCAGTACCAGCGACCGGGTGTACACCTCCTTGCCGCACTCCCTGGGCTCCCTTTATAAATTGGATTTGCAGACCATGGCGATCGATACGATCTGGGAAAAAGCCCCGTACGTAAACCAAGCCGCCTTCTCGCCCGACGGTAAACAGTTATTGGTAGCCGGGGCAGGCGACGCTTTCGACGGGATCGGACGAAATATCAAGCAAGGACAGATCTCCAACTCGTACGACGGGCAGTTATTCCTATACGATCTGGCAAGCCGTAAAGCTTCCCCGCTCACCAAGGACTTCAATCCGAACGTGATCGATGCCGTATGGAACCGCTTCAACGGGCAAATCTATATCCTCTGTGAGGATGAGGATTACCAACGGATCTATACGTGCGACCCGGCAAATGGAAAGATCAAGCAAGTAGCCGCCTCCGAGGATATTATCATGTCGTATGCGTTGGCCGACAACGCTCCGGTTCTCTTCTATTACGGACAGAGCGCGTCCAACGCCAACCGCCTTTACGCTTACGACCTGAAAGGAGGAAAGAACCGCTTGGTGTATGATCTCTCGCAAGATAAATTAAAAGATATCGCCTTAGGCGAGGTACACGACTGGAACTTCAAGTCGGATGACGGTACGACGATCCAAGGTCGTTATTACCTACCGCCTCATTTCGATCCGAATAAGAAATATCCGATGATCGTTTATTACTATGGCGGTACTTCCCCGACGAACCGTGCGCTGGAGATGCGTTATTCCATGCATATGTACGCCGCTCTCGGATACGTGGTCTACACCTTGAATCCGAGTGGAACAACGGGCTTCGGACAGGAATTCGCCGCCCGCCATGTGAACGCATGGGGCCTGAAGACCGCCGATGAGATCATCCAAGGCACCAAGCTGTTCTGCAAGGAGCATTCTTTCGTGAACGAGAAGAAGATCGGTTGCATCGGTGCCAGCTACGGCGGATTCATGACACAATACCTACAAACCCGTACGGACATTTTCGCCGCCGCTATCAGCCATGCCGGTATTAGCGCGTTGAGTAGCTATTGGGGAGAAGGTTATTGGGGATATGGCTATTGCTCCGTAGCGAATGCCGGCACTTATCCTTGGAACGCCCCGGAGTTCTTTACCAAGCAAAGCCCGTTGTTCAACGCCGATAAGATCAAGACCCCGCTCCTGTTGCTTCACGGCAACGCCGATACGAACGTACCCATCGGGGAAAGTATCCAGATGTTCGCCGCCTTGAAGATCCTAGGGAAAACCGTGGAATTCGTGCAGGTGGATGGCGAGAATCATGGTATCGTAGGTTATCAGAAGCGTATAGGCTGGCAAAATACCATCTACGCATGGTTCGCCAAATGGCTGAAAGACGAGCCGGAATGGTGGAAAGCCTTATATCCGGATCGTACTTTATAAGAATATTTATTTGAACGAAAGCGTCTGTGTCTCCCGCAAGGGAATCGCAGGCGCTTTATTCGTTTGCTCAACCCCAGCTGTCATCCGGATCAGCTCCGTTTACGAACGGTAATTTTGATACAAAGATCCGTAATATATATACATATACTTGAGATAAATCCGAATATCTTTGTGATGTCAAACAATAACGATATCCTCATGAAAACAAAAGCAATCGCACTCTTCCTGCTAGGCTTCATACCAGCCTTCGCACAAGATATTTCTCAACCCGCCCCAGAGAAGAACTTAGTCCGCCTATCCAAGATCACGGTCGATCCCGCCCAGTTGGAGCGTTATAACGCCTTTCTGAAAGAAGAGATCGAGGCTTCCATGCGTCTAGAGCCGGGTGTTCTTACACTGTATGCCGTATCGGAGAAAGAACATCCAAATAAAGTAACCATCCTAGAGATTTACGCAGATCAAGACGCTTATAAAAACCATATCCAAACGCCCCATTTCCAGAAATACAAACAAGGAACATTACAGATGGTGCAAGAGTTGGAACTGGTAGATAGCACGCCCCTGATCCCCGGACTAAAGATAAAATAAAACAAGAATCCCCGCTTTCCGGCACGAAGCCATCTAAGCGGGGATTCCATATATCCATGAAAATCTAAATTACTTGTTATTCGATCATTTGATATTCGGATTCAATTTATGCCATTCGGAAATAGCGGGAAGCACGCCCATAGCGATCACCTCGTCACGTAAAGCGCAAAGGTGCTTGTAGCTCTTCTCCAAGGCAGCCTCTTCTTCCGGTGTACCATGCACCTCTTTCAACGTTACGCCGTCTTTCGTAATCGAGGTCTCCCAAGCCATCATGATATGATCGAACTTACCGTTTGATACATAAGCGCCAGCCGGCCAACGGAACGGTTTACCACCCATTGCCGCAGCGATCATCTCGATAGATACATACGATGGGCTTTGGAAGGAAGAACGGCCACGCAAGGCGATAATGTTCGCGCCACCCTTCGTAACCTTTGTCTGTATCTCCGCCCATTGATCTTTCGTCAAGGCATCCGTACCGATAAGCTCAGTTAAAGGTTTACCATCCACTTTAGCGGTAGAGGCGAAAACAGCCATTTGCTCGCCATGGCCACCATACGTACGGCAATTCTCAACCTGATCCATAGAGATACCGAAATGTTTTGCCAACTCACTGCGTAAACGAGTAGAATCCAATGCGGCCAACGTCGTAACCTGAGAAGGTTTCAAGCCGGAATACAATAAGGTAATCAAACCGGTAATATCCGCCGGGTTAAAGATAACCACGATATGCTTTACGTCCGGGCAATAAGCCTTTACGTTCTTGCCGAACTCCTCGGCGATAGCGGCGTTTCCTTTTAGGAGATCCTCACGGGTCATACCTGCCTTTCTTGCGGCACCACCGGAGTTAACGATATATTTAGCGCCAGTCAAAGCCTCCTTGATGTCTGAGGTAAAAGTGATGTTTACACCCTCGAAACCACAATGGAATAATTCCTCGGCAACTCCCTCCAAACCCGGTGCGTAAGGGTCGTACAAACAAATGTTGGAAGTTAGTCCCATCATAATAGCGGTCTGTGCCATATTAGAACCGATCATACCTGCTGCGCCGACAATCGTCAGCTTCTCGTCTGTGAGTGTTTTCATAAGAAACCTTGTTTTTAAATGTTTATTTTTCTTTTCGACACAAAGATACGAGATTGAGAACTCTTGTCCTAATCATAAAAACGAATCCCCCATAAATAAAAGTTATGAATAGCGTCTCTATGATTATTCCAAGATTATCACGTACCTTTGCATTATGAAAACATTTAAACTAGACAATTGGTTGCCCACAACGAAGAAAGAAGTCGAGGCACGGGGATGGGATTACCTCGACGTGATCCTTTTCTCGGGAGACGCCTATGTGGATCACCCCTCTTTCGGGGCGGCCGTGATCGGTCGTGTATTGGAAGCGGAAGGATTACGGGTAGCGATCGTACCGCAACCGGATTGGCGGGGAGATTACCGGGATTTCAAGAAGCTCGGCGTTCCCCGGCTTTTCTTCGGTGTATCCGCCGGTGCCATGGATTCAATGATCAACCATTATACTGCCAATAAGCGATTACGCAGCGACGACGCCTATACGCCGGACCAACGTCCGGGAATGCGCCCGGATTATCCGAGCATTGTCTATACTAAAATACTGAAAGAATTGTATCCGGATGTCCCCGTCGTATTGGGTAGCATCGAGGCCTCATTACGCCGGCTTACGCATTACGATTATTGGCAAGATAAGCTATTACCGGGAATCCTTGCCAGTAGCCCGGCCGATTTATTGATTTACGGCATGGGCGAGAAGCCGATCAAGGAGTTGGTGCGCCGCCTAAAGTCCGGCATTCCTTTCAACGAGATCAAGGACATCCGCCAAACGGTTTATCTGGCAGACAAAGAGGATGCGAAAGACGATGATATCGTGCTCTTCTCACACGAGGAATGCCTAAAAGATAAATTGAAACAAGCGAAGAATTTCCGGCATATCGAAGAGGAATCCAACAAGTACAATGCCTCACGTATCTTGCAAAAGGTAGGAAAGCAAGTGATTGTGGTGAATCCTCCCTTCCCTCCAATGACGGAAGCGGAGATAGATGCCTCCTACGACCTTCCCTACACCCGCTTGCCGCATCCCAAATATAAAGGGAAAGTGATACCGGCTTTCGAGATGATCAAGTTCTCGGTGAATATCCACCGGGGTTGTTTCGGAGGATGCGCGTTCTGTACCATATCGGCGCATCAAGGGAAGTTCATCGCCTCCCGAAGCAAGGAATCGATCTTGAAGGAAGTGAAAGCGATTACCGAAATGCCGGATTTCAAGGGATATCTAAGCGATCTGGGAGGCCCTTCCGCCAATATGTACCGTATGAAAGGGAAAGATGAGCGGATTTGCGCCAAATGCAAGAAACCGTCTTGTATCTCCCCCGTCGTTTGCAAGAACTTGAACGCGGACCATACGCCGCTACTGGATATCTACAAAGCGGTAGATAGACTTCCCGGGATCAAGAAGTCGTTTATCGGAAGCGGTGTACGCTATGACCTGTTATTGCACCGTTATGCGGATGAGTCTTTAAACAAGGCAGCTCAAACCTATACCGAGGAATTAATCGCCCTCCACGTATCCGGCCGTTTGAAAGTGGCCCCGGAGCATACGCAAGACGAGGTGTTGAAACAAATGCGTAAACCGTCTTTCTCGCAATTCGGACAGTTCAAGAAGATATTCGATAAGGTAAACCGGCAATATGGGTTGAACCAGCAACTCATCCCCTATTTCATTTCCAGCCATCCGGGATGTACCGAGGCGGATATGGCGGAGCTGGCGGTGATCACCAAGAGCTTGCATTTCCAGTTGGAGCAAGTACAAGACTTCACGCCTACGCCGATGACATTGGCTACGGAGATGTATTATACCGGATATCATCCTTATACGTTGGAGAAAGTATATACGGCCCGCTCAAAAGAACAAAAGTTGGCACAACGCCAGTTCTTCTTCTGGTATAAACCCGAGTCACGCCGTCAGATCATGCAAGTATTGCAAAAGATGGGACGAAAGGATTTGATTGAGAAATTATTCGGACAGAGGGGTGACATGAATCCCGCTCCCAGAAAAAGAAGATAATAGGCTTTTGAGATTAGCTGTATCGATGAATTACGAGAGTAGTCGCATCGTATCACGGGAGTAGTCTTGATGGATAACGAGAGTAGTCTCGACAAGTGATGAGACTACTCTCGTTATTCCTTATGATTATTCTTTCACGGCGATCACCTCGATCTCTACCAAACCATTCTTCGGCAGTGTCTTAACGGCTACCGCCGAACGTGCGGGAAACGCACCTTCGAACTGAGAGGCGTATACCTCGTTCATAACGGCGAAGTCGCCCATATCCGCTAAAAATACGGTTGTTTTTACGACATCATTGATGCTATAACCTGCCTCTGCCAAGATAGCGTGAACATTCTTGAACGCTTGGGCGGTTTGTTCCTTTACGGATCCCTCAACGAAAAGTCCCGTAGCAGGATCGATACCCAGCTGTCCGGAAGCGAACAGCATATTGCCTACTTGCACCGCTTGGCTATACGGACCGATAGCGGCGGGAGCGTTTTTTGTAGCGATAACTTTCTTCATTTTCTTCTTTAGTTTATATACATATTATTATTGTTGCTCGTTCATACGTTGGCGAACCACCTCGTACACCAGAATGGAAGTGGCTACAGATACATTCAAGGAGCCAATCGTTCCGAATTGCGGAATCTTTACCATATTATCGCAGATGCGCAAGTTCTCCGGAGACACACCCGTATCCTCCGCTCCCATCACGATCGCTACCGGTCCTTCATACTTCACCGCCGTATAATTCTCCGCCGCTTTCTCGCTGGCGGCAAATACCTTCACCCCGCTTTGCTGCAAGAAACGGATCGCTTGGTTGATACTCTTCTCCTTACAAACCGGCAATACATGCAAGGCGCCGGCAGAGGTCTTGATCGCGTCGGCGTTTACCGAAACGCTTCCTTTTGCCGGAATCACAATCGCATCGACTCCCGCACACTCGCAGGTACGGGCAATAGCGCCGAAATTACGCACGTCCGTAACCCCATCCAGCAATACGATGAAAGGATCTTTTCCTTGCTCATACACAAAAGGAATGATATCTTCCAAGCTCTGGTAGGTAACCGCCGACATAAAAGCGATCACCCCCTGATGATTCTTTCGAGTCAAACGATCCAAGCGTTCAGCCGGAACACGTTGTACCGGTATCTCACGGCCTCTCAGTACCTCAAATAACTCTTTGGATAGATCCCCTTGTAAATCCCTTTTCACAAGGATCTTATCTACCTCCTTATCAGCCTGTATAGCCTCAATCACGGCACGAATGCCGAACACCATCTCGTTTTCTTTCATACTTTATATAACGCAAAACTATTAATTTCACAAATGTAGGGATAAATAATCAATTCTTCAAACCTTCAGCCTTCGCATAGCATTCCCGGCATAAAGGCTCGTATTCGGATTGTTCCCCTAAAAAGACCCGTTTATCATTTCCCACGATACGATGGGATACGTAAGCCAAACGTCCGCATTTCACGCAGATGGCATGCACTTTCGTCACCTCATCGGCGATAGCGCATAGCTCCGGCATAGGACCGAAAGGAACTCCCTTATAGTCCATGTCCAACCCAGCCACGATCACCCGGATACCGTTAGCGGCCAATTGATTGCACACGTTTACCAATCCCTCATCGAAAAACTGGGCCTCGTCTATCCCCACCACATCGATCTCGGAAGTGAACAATAGGATACTGGAGGAAGAATCCACCGGAGTAGAAGGAATCGAATTACTATCGTGCGAGACCACGTTATCCTGCGAATAACGGGTATCGATCGCAGGCTTGAAAATCTCCACCCGCTGCTTGGCGAATTTAGCCCGTTTCAAACGGCGGATAAGCTCCTCCGTCTTACCGGAAAACATGGAACCGCAAATCACCTCGATCCGCCCTTGTCCCGGATACTGGAATATATGTTCTTCTGAAGGCAATGTCATTACTTTCTCCTTTTTTGCCGGCAAAAGTACATAAAAAAGCGGAACCGCGGAAGTTTACTCACCGTATCACCGGTTCTAATTGTCACTGCACAGGCGTTGCAGTGGGCCTGCCTATAGTGATACACGGTGTAAGGCATCCATCGTCCGCCTCGTTATAAATTAAGGTTGGGCCGGTCTATTTTCCAGTTGAGCGACGGTATCTTCCGGTTCAGTAAAAATCCGCCTTATTCCTTCATCCATTGCCTCTATTTTTGCCCGGTAACAAATAACTAGGTATATCTTATGAGAAGAATTTCATACATCCTGCTTCTGGGCATCCTTTTATCGGCATGCCAAAAGAACACAAAGTCCGAAGGCACGAACTTACCTGTCGAGGTGATCTCTCCAATAAAAAAGACAGAGATCGGCAGAAGTCGTGAATACACCTTTTTATCAAGGCCCTACAATGAGACGGTCCTATCTTTCCGCATCAATGGCCCCGTCTTGAATTTCGACTTATGGCCCGGACAAGCGTTCTCCAAAGGCAGCACGATCCTCTCGATCGATAACCGTGACTTCTTGATTCGCAAGCAGCAAACAGAGGCGCTCTATTCGCAAACCAACCAAGAGTATAAACGGATCGAGGCCCTTTACAAAAAGAATAACATCTCCGGAAGTAATTATGAGAAGGCGAAAGCGGATTTCCTTGTTGCCAAATCCAATTACGAGACCGCCGTCAACGCCCTAAGCGATACCCATCTGAGCGCCCCTTACGACGGGTATATCCAAAATATCCATATCGAACCTTTCCAAGACGTGAAAGCGACCGAGCCAATCCTTACCTTCATAGAACTGGACAGGCTCAAGATCGAGACCTATATACCAGAGGAAGTCGCCTTACACTTATATGATAAAGAAAAACAGAAACTATGTCAAGTAGGAATCCATTTCGATACAGATCCCGAACGGACAATCACCCCTTCCGATTTATATGTGTCTAAAAGTACGACAAACAATAACCTCTCTTATCTACTGACCGCCATTATCCCCAACCCCGATATGGAATGGCTGGGCGGAATGAGTGGAATCCTCTCGATCGACCTACCCAAAGAAGAGCGGTCTCAAAATCTATGGCTTCCCTTAACGGCTATCTGTCATCGCCCCCAAAAAGGAGATTATGTATGGGTGGTTAAAGGAGACAAGGTTAACTCCGTTCCCGTCAAACTCGGTGAGCAAAGAAATAACCAGATAGAGATCGTGGAAGGAATCACGGAAAATGACCTTGTCGTATTGACAAGGCAACGTTTCCTTTCCGAAAATAGTACCGTAACCATCCAAAAATAAGTAAGATGCAAAAATTCATCAAATATTTCCTGAAAAACAAAGCGGTTACATGGCTCCTGCTAGTCCTGATCTTGGCAGGGGGGCTGTTCTCTTACGCAAAGATGGGAAAACTGGAAGATGCCCCGTTTACGATCAAGCAAGCCTTGGTACTTACCCCTTATCCCGGCGCCTCCCCCTCGGAAGTTCAGTCCCAAGTGACGGATGTGCTGGAAGAAGCCATTCAATCCTTAGGCGAGTTATACTATCTGAAGACAGAGAACCGGGCTGGACTTTCCAAAATCACGGTCTACGTGAAAAAGGAAATCCGGGCTGATGAGATGCAGCAGTTATGGGATAAACTACGCCGGAAGGTAAACGACGTACAAAGCAAATTACCTTCCGGAGCGGGAACCTCCATCGTCAATGATGATTTTGGCGATGTATTGGGTGTTTTCTACGGATTGACCGGAGAATCTTATACCTACCGGGAACTGGAGGATCAAGCCAAACTGATCAAAGACGATTTACTGAAAGTAAAAGACGTGGCAAAGGTAGAGATCTACGGCATACAAACTCCCGTAATCGATATCCGGATAAACCCCACGATCTTATCCAATCGGGGTATTACGACAGCTGATATCAAACGGGCGTTCGACGGACAGAATAAAGTGGTAGACGCCGGGAGTATTCGCAACGGGGAGACTCGCATACGTATCGAATCCACCGGTAATTTTTACTCCTTGGATGATATCCGTAACCTTACGATCGTATCTCATTCCGGCGAGCATTTCCGGCTAGGCGATATCGCCCGTATCGAAGAGGGTTACCAGACTCCGCCCCAAAACTTCATGCGCATCAATAACAAGCAAGCGGTCGGTATCGCTATCTCTACCATACCGACCGGGAACGTGGTCGATATGGCCAAAGCCGTGAAAAAGCGTATTCAATCATTTTCGGAGACCATGCCCAAGGGTTTTGAGCTCACCTCCATATACGACCAAGGATATGAGTCCGCCGTGGCCAACCAAGGATTTATCTTGAACTTGATCATCTCCGTCGTGACCGTAGTAGCGATCTTATTGTTCTTTATCGGTTTCAAAAACGGCCTTTTGATCGGTAGCGGATTGGTTTTCTCTATCTTCGCCACTTTAATTGTCATGTTCGCCAACGGGATCGCCTTGCAACGAATGTCTCTTGCCGCTATCATCATCGCGATGGGTATGTTGGTAGATAACGCCATCGTAGTATCGGACTCTGCCTTGGTAAATATGCAACGAGGCATGCGCAAACGTATTGCGATCATGAGGGCTTGCTCATCCACCGCCCTGCCTCTACTGGCGGCTACGGCTATCGCGATCCTCACGTTCTTGCCCATTTACTATTCACCGCATATCACGGGCGAATTACTTTCATCCTTAGTGATCGTGATCGGAGTATCCTTGATGTTCAGCTGGGTGTTCGCACTTACGCAAACCCCATTCTTCATCCAAGAGTTTGTACGGCGCCCCAGACCGGACGAGTTAACAGGGGAATTATTCTCTGGAAAATACTATGATTATTTTCGGTCTTCCCTACGCCTTGTCATCAAATACCGATACGCTACAGTAGGTAGCTTATCCGTTCTATTGGTTATCTCCGCATGGAGTTTCCAGTTTATCCCGAAAGTGTTCGTGCCTTCGCTCGATAAGCAGTATTTCACTTTAGATATGTGGCTACCGGAAGGTACAGCCATCGAGGAAACCGATCGATACGCTACTGATATGGCCGAATCCATCCAAGAATATTCGCAGACGGAAATGGTTTCCTCTTATATCGGACGGACACCGCCCCGTTATTATCTATCGAACGTTAGCTTCGGTCCCCAACCAAACTATGCCCAATTATTGGTAAAATGTAAGACATCCGGAGAGGCCCGGGAATTGCATGCCTTGCTACAAGACTCAATTCGCTTAAAATATCCGGAACCGCTCATCAAGGTGAACAAGTTTGAGTTAAGCCCGCTTACGGAAGCCTTGATAGAAGCCCGTTTCCTCGGGCCGGACCCGGCGGTATTGGACTCTTTGGCTGGAGTCGCTATCGACATTATGCGAAGGAACCCGAAAGTAGCCGATGCCCGGAATGAATGGGGTAATATGACCTATATGATACGCCCGGTATATGATCCGGTAAAAGCCGGTTCCTTAGGTATCACCAAGGCCAATTTGATGGAATCCGTCAAATCCATCGAGGAAGGTACGGTTATCGGGATTTACCGGGATGAGGAAAAGAAAGTCCCGGTCTTATTGAAATCGGAGACGAGCGGAATCAATGATCCCCATTCATTAGGCGATTTCTCGGTCTGGAATGGAGAGAAATCCGCTCCTTTGTCGCAAGTAACCCAACAAGTAACCTCTACATGGGAATATCCGCAGATCAAAACCTACAACCGACAATTGTCTATGGCAGCGATGTGTGGCGTGAAAAACGGTTACACCATGTCTGAGGTACATGGTGAGATTCGGGAAGAGATCGAGAAAATGAACCTGCCCCAAGGATATAGCTTCTTCTGGGATTCACAATATAAAGACCAGACAGAGGGATTACAAGCCCTTGTCAAATTCTTTCCGTTGGCATTCTTGATGTTGGTTGTTATATTGGTCGCTTTATTCTCCAATTTCCGTCAACCGATAATCATCCTTTGCGTGCTCCCTCTCTCCTTAATCGGGGTAGCGATCGGTATGTTACTTACCGGGTTCGATTTCGGCTTTTTCCCGATCGCCGGATGGTTGGGACTCTTGGGTATGATTATCAAAAACGTAATCGTATTATTAGACGAGATTAACACGCAACGTCGTAACGGTATCTCTCCATACGACTCGATCATAGAGGCAACCATCTCAAGGACTCGCCCGGTCTTGATGGCAGCCACCACGACTATTCTAGGAATGGTGCCTTTACTTTTAGACGTAGCGTTCGGTGGAATGGCGGCGACTATTATCTTCGGACTCACCTTCGCCACCTTACTTACGTTATTCGTAACCCCGACGTTATACGCATTGTTTTACCGGATTCATTCACCTCACAAATAAACGATAAAAATGGACAAAGTATATATTATCAGCGGTCTCTTATCCTTCCTATCCTTCCCGTTAATCGCACAAAACAGCGATTATCAAGCGCAATATAGGGAAAAAGTCTTGGAATACAACCAAGACTTGAAAGCAGCGGGATACAACGAGGCCATGAAACAGGAAATGATCAAATCGGCCCGTGCGGATTTCAAACCGAAACTCTCGGCGGGAGGTAATTTCAATTATACCGGTAATCCGCTAGAATTATCGATTGATTTGCCATCTATGAGTTCCCCCCTTTATTTTCAAGGTAAAGATCTGAAATATGGGGCGACTCTCTCCCTATCACAACCGATTTATACCGGAGGCGGCATTCGTGCCAACTACCAAAAAGCACGGAAGGAAAAAGAGTTGGCATCCAATGAATCCAATCGTATAAAAAGCAATACCCTACACGACGCCGATATCTACTATTGGAATGCGGTAGCCCAACACGAGCTGGTTTTCGTGGCACAGGCATTTCGTACATCTATACAGCAACTAGTGGATGTCGTACACCACCGGGTAGAAGTCGAATATATCGATCGAAACGATCTTCTTATGGCAGAGGTAAAACTAAACGACGCAGATTTCCAGTTATTGCAAACTCGTGATAACGCCGAGATCGCACGTTTAGCCCTTAATTCTTTCGCTGGTGTAAACCCGAGCGATACCTTGCCGATCGATCATTCCGTAATCGCCCTCAAACAATTTATCCCTTTATCGGATGCGATAGATAACGCGATAACCAGCAGGCCGGAATACCGGATCGCCCAAAACAAGATCGAGTTACAGGAATCATCCCGGAAAATAGCAGATGCCCGTTTCTTACCCCAATTCCATATTGGAGTAGATGGAAGTTATTCCTCACCGGGCTATAACTTCAAATCCGACCTAGATCCGAACTATGCGATCTACGCCAAGCTCAGTATCCCGCTCTTCGAATGGGGAAAACGTAAGAGTACCCGCAACGCTTCCTCGTACGCCATCAATATGGCTCAACAGAATCTCAGCAAGGCGCAAGATAAGATCCGGCTGGAAATACAAACCGCCCATTACAACTATAAGCAAGCTATCGATAAAGTCAAACTAACCGAGAGCTCATTATCAAAAGCATCCGAAAGTGAACAAATGGCCATGGAGCGTTATAAGGAGGGGAATGTTTCCATCGTCGAGGTTATCAACGCTCAACTATATCATCAGCAAGCTCAGGTTAATTATATACAATCCAAACTAAACGCACAGATGGCGAAGACGGATTTCGAACGGGCAATTTATTATCTTCGCGAAAAAGAATAGGTCATGAAAGAAATATCATACGGGAAATCGGCATGTATCCTTTTGTTTTCGGCATTAGGGGTCTTTTCCTATTTCTTGCTGTTATATCATACGGAGCTACAAGAGCGCATCCCCGATATAAAAATTTCATTGATCGCTTTGTCCATCACGATAGCGGTATTCAACCTGTTCGGTTTCAGTTTACTGGTCAGCAGTAATTGGATGGCTACCAATTACCCATTGTATTATATCGATAAGAGCCGGATGTTATGGCATTATCTGCTGGTAGCGATCCTATTGCTACTTATGAATTGTACCCTGTTTATCTCGTTGAAATGGATCACAAGCATTGGCGATCCTTTCGTGATCCGGGCAAAAGGGGCCGGTTTAGTAATAGCCGTCTGGTTCGTGGAGATGATCATTTTCAGCCTTCTCTTGATTAATTATTCGATGCGTTATACATTGAATTTATATAAGGAGAAACAAAGATTGGAAGCAGAATCTATACAAGCTAAATATACCGCTCTCCAAAGCCAGCTAAATCCTCATTTCCTGTTTAATAGCTTGAATACATTGATAGCGGAGATAGAGTATGATCCATCTACGGCGGTCAAGTTTACGCAGCATCTATCCGAGGTATACCGTTACGTGCTCCGCCAGCAACAGTGCCAGATCGTCTCTTTAAAAGAGGAGCTTGATTTTCTGGATTCTTATATATTCCTCCATCAAGTCCGGCTGGGAGATTGTTTGTCGTTGGAACGCGATCTTCCCGACAACGTCATTGACCATCAATTGCCCCCACTGACACTGCAACTGCTAGCCGAGAATGTCGTGAAACATAATTATATCGACGATTTTAACCCGATGACCATACGAGTATATACTGAAAAGAACGGTCGATATCTATGCGTCAGCAATACATTACGACCTAAAAAAGTCTCAAACGCATCCGGTAAAGGATTAAAGAATTTGTCGGAGCGTTATCAATTACTATGTAAGCAGGATATCCAAATCCGTAAAAATGATCACCAATTCACCGTATCAATCCCACTTATTTATGAATAATATTCAAGTAGCCATTATCGAAGATGAGAAACCGGCCGCCCGGTTACTGGAAGGTATGATAAAGAAATTACGCCCGCAATGGGATATCATCAAGATACCCGGAAGCATCGAATCATCCGTGGCTTGGTTCGCTTCCCATCCGCATCCGGATATCGTTTTTCTGGATATCCAGTTGTCGGATGGAAATTCTTTTTTATTTATAGAACAGGCTTGTCCTACAAGTCTCATTATCTTTACGACCGCTTACGATGAATATGCAGTCCGGGCCTTTACGGTAAACAGTATTGATTATCTACTCAAACCGATACGACAAGAGAGATTGGAGGAAGCCATCCAAAAATTCGAGCATGTCACGTCTAAGTACAACCAGAAGCTCTTAGAGCAAAATGATTTATTGGAAGTACTCCATTCCCTCACGTATCCCGGCAAGAAATACAGGACCCGTTTCCTTATTTCCGGCAACGAGAAACTGATCACTTTACAGGTGGAGGATATCGCCTACTTTTATTCATTAAACAAGATCACCTTCGCTGTCACACGCCAAAACAAGGAGTACATAATCGATTTCCCGCTGGATAAACTCATGGAACAATTAGATCCCGATAAATTTTTCCGGACGAACCGGCAGACGATCATAAATATCGAATCCATCGTGAAAATAGAGCCCTATTTTCAGAATAAGGTCATTGTCCACATAAAGCCGGAACATAAAGAGAAAATATTGGTCAGCAAAGAAAAATGGGCCTCTTTCAAGCTATGGTTGAATTATTAGACCTTTCGCCCATTGCTATAATACCGTTCTTTTCTATCGTCCCGATCCTTCTTATTCTTTTTAGGTTTGGGCTTATCCGGTTTCGCTGGTTTCCGATAGTCATGACGATGATTGTCACGATCCCAATGTCTATCTGAGTCATGCCGGTCGTCTCTCCAATGATTGTCATGGTGAATGGTACCCCAGCGGTAATTCCAATAGTTATCCTCATAGCGACGGCAGTCATGGGACGGGCGGCGATCCGGATATCTCGGATTTGCATACCATCCCCGATAATCATGGATACGTTGCGGATGCTCCCTTACAAAACGGACATATAGATTGAACTGGGCTGGAGTCAATATACGTTGGACCTTACGATCCCTTTCCATGCGCAAATCGTAAATACGACGAGCTGCCCGGTCCCAATACCGATAGTCACGGCGGGCCTCCTTCTCTATTTTCTGTCCGTACTTATGGATGATCTTATGGTATTCCGCTGCTTGGCGAGCGGGCAAATGCATCGCTTGCTCCATCCAAAGACAATTTTGACAATGCGGTTCATTCCACCCAAAACTGATCCAAAACTGGCTGTAAGCGGGTAAACTGCACAATATAGCCAACACACATAGTAAGCTGAATCGTTTCATGTCTTTTCAATTTTAAGTTAATAATAAAGCGAATCGTTTGTTCTTTTATCTAAGACTGCCCTACTTCAGAAAGGTTTAATCCTTGATACCCAACAAATCTTTCGCATTGGCAAGAGAAGCCTCTGTTAACGAGGCTCCGCTCAACATACGGGCCACCTCGTTCACACGTTCCTCCCCCTCTAATTGCTTGATACGGGTCAGCGTACGGTCTTTGGTATCCTTCTTATAAACAAAATAATGAGCTTGCCCCTTCGCCGCTATCTGAGGTAAGTGAGTGATAGCGAAAACTTGCATCTTTGTTCCGAGTTCTTGCATGATATCCCCCATTTTATCGGCGATATCACCCGATACCCCCGTATCTACCTCATCAAAGATAATAGTAGGTAAAGCGGTGAACCCGGCAATCATAGCCTTAATGCAGAGCATCAACCGGGAGATCTCACCTCCGGAAGCGGTTTGGGCTACCGGCTGCAATTCCGCGCTCTTATTGGCGGAGAACATAAATCGGATATCGTCCATTCCATCGCTCTCCGGCTCTTTGCGAGGAAGGATGTCCACACGGAAACGGGTATTCGGCATCCCCAACGGAATAATCATCTTGACCAATTGCGAGGCCATCGCCGTGGAAGCGACTTTACGCTGCTCGCTAAGCACTGAGGCCTGTTGAAGCAACTCTTTATACGAGGCATCCAATTGACTTTCTAACAAACCGATTTGCTCATCGAAAGAATCGATCGCACGCAATTGCTCTTGGTATTGATCCCGTATAGCGATCAATTCATTCACGGTGGAGACACGGTGTTTTTGCTGGAGCGTATAAAGGGTATTCAAGCGTTCATTCACCCATTCCAATCGTTCCGGGTTGAACTCTACATCTTCCTTTAAAACGTCTGTCTCGGAAGCCAGATCATTCAAGTCGATATAAGCCGAGCGGATTCGCTCGGAGATCTCCTTGGCTTTCGGGAAATATCTTTCTAAGGAATCCACGGTGGAAAGGGCTTCCTTGAGTATTTGGATGGCTCCTTGCTCCTCGCCGTCCAAGAGTTCGGTTACCTTATATAAAGAACTTTTGATCTCCTCCGCATGCGAGAGAGTTTCTTGCTCTTGCTCCAACTCATCCTGCTCATCCGGTTGAAGGTTGGCTTCGTCCAATTGTTCCAATTGAAAACGGATATAGTCTTCCTCCTGCTTGCTTTGAGCCGCTTTGTCCCTCAAATCTTTCAGTTCCCTTCGCAACGCCTGATAACGGGTAAATTCCTTCTTATAAAGAATGAGCAAGATCTCATTTTCGGCCATTACATCGATCACTTTCAGCTGGAAACGGTTATCGCCCAACAATAGGTTCTGATGCTGCGAATGGATATCGATCAAGCGGCTTCCCAACTCTTTTAAGATCGTAAGGGAAACCGGAGAATCATTGACGAAGGCACGGGATTTGCCGGAGGCATAAAGCTCCCGACGCAAGATACAGCTATCCGCATCGTACTCAAGATCGTTACTTAGGAAGAAAGGCTCCAACTGATATTTTGAGACATCAAATACGGCCTCGATCACACATTTATCCGAACCTTTCTTTATACTCTTGCCATCCGCACGTTGTCCCAGCACCAATGACAAGGCTCCTAATATAATAGATTTTCCCGCTCCGGTCTCACCCGTTATCACCGAGAAGCCTTTATCAAAGCGGATATCCAAATTGTCTATCAAGACAAAGTTCTGTATAAATAAGGATTTCAACATAACTATTTTACCTTACTGGTTTTTGAAGCTCTTCCAAGCGAGTGGATTGTGCCGGATAGATCTCGAACAGCATCTTATAGCCCTCTTGTCGCTCTTGTGTGGTCGCTTTCGAATAAATCGCGATAATCTCATCTAATTTAGCGTCGGCGAACATTTGTAGGAGCACAGAGGTAGGCCGGGCTTTCTTTACTTCCTGCAAGGCGGGAAGCGCACTAATGATCGTCGTACGTCCACGATCCGGATTTGCCGCCATTTCATCGAGTCCTTTCCGGTGATACGTGTACCACATTTCTCGGAAAGCCTCGGATGCGTTATCTTGCAAAGCCGTCGCTACGGCATGGCGGTTCTGGCTGCTATCAAAAGCTTTCCAGCCCGTCCACGACATCTCGGACTGGGCCATGTTCACGATTTGCTGGGCTTGTTGTATATAGGTAGTTCCACCTTTCGGGGCGAAACTATCGAAATCAAGCCCCAAGATCACATAGACGTAAAACACGATAGTGGCCGTAAGATTGCTGGTCAGCGTATTTGAGTTATAGTCCAATGGCTCGCCCTCCGTATATTCAAAATCCAACTGTTGGTCCCGGAAATTCAAAAGAGTGGTCGTATAACTGGAATTATAGACCGGACGGCGGGCTTGTATCTGGATCTCGCTCTTGAAGTTCGTCTCATCCAATTCATTCACGATAATCGTCATCGTACAATCGATCTTCTCATTGACGGCAAACGTGGCATCCGTCCATTTCCGGTTATTCACGAACTCAGTCAAGGAGTTCTGCAAGGTCGTGAAGATTTGCTTGTTAGCGGTCGCAATTTTGTCTCCGTTCACCGTGATACGGGCGTTCAACTCTTGTGCCTTCCCACAAAAAGGAGCGGCGCAAAGCATGAATAGATAAAACAGTCTTCTTACTTTTCTCATTTCAATAATGTTACCAACTTATTTACGATATCACAGGCTACCTCCCGCTTCGTTTTGAGCGGATAGCTCGTTACTCCTCCGGCATTGTCGATAATCGTGATCTTATTGGTATCGCAACGGAAACCGGCACCTTGGTCTCGTAAAGAATTCAAAACGATGAAATCGAGATTCTTCCGCTTCAGTTTACCTTCGGCATGAGTGGCCTCGTCGTTCGTCTCCAGGGCGAACCCCACCATGACCTGTCCTTCCCGCTTGATCGCACCCAAAGAGGCGGCGATATCCGGGTTCGGAACCAAATGAAGCGTCATCTCTCCCTCTGTTTCCCGTTTGATCTTCTGCTCGGAAGCATTCTCCGGACGGTAATCGGCGACAGCGGCACATAATATGGCAGCATCGCTACTCGGGAATGCGGTCATCGCCGCTTGGTACATTTCCCCGGCAGACTCAACATCGATTCGTTTAATAGCCGGATGATGTGTTTTTAAAGAGACCGGACCAGCGACCAAAGTCACCTCCGCCCCTCTCTCCGCACAAGCTTCCGCTAAAGCGAACCCCATCTTACCGGAAGAGTAATTACCTATAAAACGTACGGGATCTATCTTTTCATATGTCGGACCTGCTGTTATTAAGATCTTTTTTTTTTCAAGATCTTTTTGAGCGAAAAAGAAGTCTTCCAAAACCTCGATAATCTTATCGGGTTCTTCCATCCGGCCTTTACCAACCAAATGGCTCGCCAATTCCCCCTCGGCAGGTTCGATAATCCGGTTACCGAATGAACGCAAGCGCTCCAGATTCTGTTGGGTACTCGGATGAGCGAACATATCCAAATCCATGGCCGGAGCCACGAATACAGGGGATTTGCAAGAAAGATAAGTAGTTATCAGCATATTATCGGCGATTCCGTTCGCCATCTTACCGATCGTGGAAGCGGTAGCCGGAGCAATCAACATGGCATCCGCCCAAAGCCCCAGATCCACATGGCTATTCCATGTACCATCCCTATTGGAAAAAAACTCGCTGATTACAGGGTGGCTACTCAACGTCGATAACGTAAGCGGAGTGATAAACTCTTTTCCCGCCGGCGTGATAACCACTTGTACCTCGGCTCCTTTTTTCACCAATCCCCGGATGATATAAGCGGCTTTGTATGCGGCTATACTCCCCGTAATCCCTAATATAATATGTTTATCTTTCAATGTCATATATCGAATCAATTTATCTTTGCCAGTAGAGACGTAGCACATTGCGTCTCTACAACCTCAACAAAAGAATCTCTTTGGCTACTTTTGAGTTTATATTGCCATATTCGCCAAGTTTCCATCCCATTCGATCGATAGGTTCCACCAAAGCATCCAAGTCGGACTCCTTGATCCCATAGTCGGAAAGACGGGTCTTTAATCCCATGAAATGGAAAAAATCTTCCGTAGCCTCTATTGACTTTTGCGCCTTTTCATCGGCAGATCCTTCGGTAATACCAAATACGACTTCTCCCATCCGGATCAGTTTCGCCGCTTTCTCCTTACGCATATAGGTCATGACACCCGGCAAGATAACCGCCAAAGTCTGGGCATGATCCAAGCCGAACTGCGCCGTCAATGCATATCCCATACGGTGTGAGGACCAGTCTTGGGGTACTCCTTGGCCAATCCAACAGTTCAAGGCATTCGTAGCCGCCCACATCAAATTAGCACGAATATCATAATCATTCGGGTTTTGCAAGACCTTGCGGCCTTCTTCCACGATTGTCTTCATCAATCCTTCGGCAAAATAATCTTGAACCTTAGCGTTCACCGGATAAGTCAGGTATTGCTCGACCACATGGATAAACGAGTCAACGACACCGTTAGCCACCTGTCGCTCTGGTAAAGAATAAGTTACCTGCGGATCTAAGATAGCGAACTTAGGGAACACCAACGGAGACATGAAATTCAATTTCTCATGGACAGATTCCCGGGAAATTACCGCCCGTTCATTCATTTCCGAACCGGTAGCGGCCAAAGTCAGCACTACTCCTAAAGGAAGCGCCTTCTTTATTACGCCACCTTTCGATAAGATATCCCAAGGATCTCCCTCGAAAAACGTAGCCGAAGCGATAAATTTCGTAGCGTCGATCACTGATCCGCCGCCTACCGCCAGCAAGAAATCGATATTCTCCCCCTTCACCAACTCAACAGCCTTCATACAAGTCTCATAACGGGGATTCGCCTCAATACCACCAAACTCATAGGTATGGAAGTCTTTCAAAGCTGCCGTCACCTGCTCATAAATGCCATTTTTCTTAATGCTACCGCCACCGTATACCACCAGAACCTTACTTCCTTCTGGAATTAACGCAGACAAACGGGCAATACTTCCTTTGCCGAACACAACCTTTACAGGATTGCAAAACTCAAAATTATTCATCGCCTTATTTTGAATTAAAGTCTCTCAAACGGATCTCTGTCAACATTTTCTTCGTATTCAACGGGAAATCGCCATTCATGATCCAAGAATAATAACCCGGATCCGACTTCAAGATCTCCGTTACCAAACGGCCTTTATACTTACCGAAGTTAATAACCTCCTCGCCTTTATCGTTGTAAACCATACGTCCGGCGAAATCCACATTATTCGAGTAGCAGGAATATTGGGAAAGGAAAGCAACGTCATTCTTCAAATCCGGATAGCGATCCAGCTGCGCTTTCAACACCTCATATGTAGCCAACGTATCAGCCTCAGCCGTATGAGCGTTCTCCAAGCTTTTATTGCAATAGAATTTATAAGCGGCAGATAACGTACGTTGCTCCATCTTATGGAAAATCGTCTGTACATCGATAAATTTGCGCCGGTTCAAATCGATATCCACACCCGCACGCAGAAACTCCTCGGCAAGCATGGGTATATCAAAACGGTTGGAATTATATCCGGCCAAATCACAACCCTCGATCTGGGTTGCCAAAGATTTAGCGATCTCCTTAAAGGTCGGACAATCTTTTACATCTTCATCGGTTATGCCATGAATAGCGGTAGATTCGGGGGGAATAGGCATACCGGGATTTATCCGGCGTGTCTTCGTTTCTTCTTTCCCATTTGGGAAGACCTTCACGTAGGAAATCTCTACGATACGGTCCTTTACGATATTTATACCCGTGGTCTCTAAATCAAAAAAGACCAGCGGGTTCCTTAAGTTTAACTGCATTATTTATTTATTAGTCATTCAACATCATCGGCATCAGCAACATGAGCAAGTCCTCGTCCTCATCATTCTCAGAAGGAACGATCAAGCCGGCACGTGAAGGGTCCGCTAATTCTAATACAACCTCTTCCGAGCTGATATTTCCAAGGATCTCGATCAGATATGTAGCCTTAAAACCGATGCTTAACTCCGTCCCGTCAAACTGACAAACAATACGCTCTTCCGCAGAAGTGGAGAAATCGATATCTTGGGCGGAAACCGTAATCAAGCTATCCTTCAAGTGCAACTTCACCAAGCTGCTCGCCGGATTAGAAAAGACAGAAACACGCTTTAAAGCATTCAAGAAAGAGATACGATCGATCGTTACCTTAAACGGGTTTTCTTGAGGAATCACACTATTATAGTTCGGGTAACGCCCCTCGATCAAACGACAAACCATCTCGAAGTTCGTGCAAGTAATATACGCATTGTTATCATCAAACTTAATCAATACTTGCTCCGACTCCTTCGCCAACAAATTCTTCAATAAATTAGCCGGCTTCTTCGGCAAAATGAAAGAAGCCCGTTCCGGGGATTTCACCGCCAAGTTACGCAAGCGAACCAATTTATGTCCGTCTGATGCCACGAACGTCAAATCATCCGTATGGATATCGAAATAGACACCATTCATTACAGGGCGAAGCTCATCATCGGCCGTGGCGAACAAGGAACGACTGATGCCGTTTAACAGCATCTGGGCATCCATCGAGATAGAGATAGCGTTATCATTCAACGGCTTCTGCTGCGGATATGTGTCCCCTTTCTGACCGATAAAATTATACTTACCATTCTGGAAATGAATGAAAATCTCCAAATTCTCATCATTGATATCAAAAGTAAGCGGTTGTTCGGGAAGCTCTTTCAGCGGATCGAGCAGTATCTTGGCGGAAACCGCAAAGAGTCCGGCACCTTGGGCATTCATGACGTCTACGGAAGTCACCAACCGGGTCTCGGCATCGGAAGCTGTCACCGTAAGCGTATTTCCTTCTAGGTTAAAAAGGAAGCTGTCCAGAATCGGTAAAGAGTTCTTGGAAGCGATAACCTTGCTTATAGACTGTAAACGTGATAATAGCGCAGTGCTGGATACATCGAATCTCATAGCTTTAATATTTTATCTTGTTATATTATTATTTCACACAAACTACCATTTGGATGGGAAGAGACACGGCATGCCCCATCTCTACAAATTAACCCAACAAAATTAAGAAAATATTTTATTTGTAACCAACTATACTTTCAAAAGTTTAGGGTACAAAAAAAGCTTCCCTCCGCTTTATCGGAGAGAAGCCTCTTATATTCTTTATTATTCGCTACTTAATTATTTAGCGAAATAATCTTTTACTGCTTCGTTAGGGATCATTTCTTCTTGGAAGATGTATGCACCTGTTTTCGGAGACTTAACCATTTTAATCACTTTGGAATAAGTACGACCGTCACCTTTCTTAAATGTTGCAACTGCTTTTTTTGCCATCGTTTAAAATCTCCTATTACTTAATTTCTTTGTGTAACGTCATCTTCTTCAAAACCGGATTGTATTTCATCAATTCCAATCTCTGAGTAGTATTCTTTCTATTCTTCGTAGTGATATAGCGAGACATACCCGGCATTCCACTTTCCTTGTGCTCTGTACACTCAAGGATTACCTGTACTCTATTTCCTTTTGCTTTTTTTGCCATTTTCTATATCCTCCACAAATTATGCGTTCAAATAACCTTTTTCAGCCGCCATCTTGATAGCCGCATCCAAACCTAACTTATTGATTGTACGTAAGCCAGCCGCAGATATATTCAAGCTAACCCAGCAATCCTGCTCTACCCAGTAGAACTTCTTCGTAAACAGGTTGACATTGAACTTACGTTTCGTTCTTCTCTTTGAGTGAGAAACGTTGTTTCCAACCATTGCTCTCTTTCCAGTAATTTGACAAATTTTAGACATTTCTAATCTGTTCTTTTAAATTATACGAAATTTAAGTCAACTCCTGCTATGTGTCTTCCCTTTCTGAACTAGCATCATGAACAAAAACGAAGATTCTAATAGAGTCTTATCTTTACAGGGTGCAAAGGTAAGAATTATTTTGATTTATCCGCAAGAATTCTCAAATATTTTTTCCTCAACAAATCATGTCTTAAATTAGTTATAGGTATATAACAACATAACATGATATTCATTATGGCAAGAAGTTTTAAAGAAGCGATCCAGCATCGCCGGACACATTATGGAATAGGTAACAACTCTCCCATTTCCGACAACGAGATTCATGAGATTATTAAGACAGCGGTCACTCACGTTCCCTCCGCATTCAATTCGCAGTCTACGAGAATCGTACTGCTACAGGGTGAAAGCCACAAGAAGCTTTGGGAAATCGTAAAAGACACGCTTCGTAAAATCGTCCCCGCCGAAGCCTATAAGGCTACCGAGGCAAAGATAGATAATTCTTTCGAGGCTGGCTATGGCACGGTCCTCTTTTTCGAGGATACAGCGGTAGTAGAAGGCTTACAGAAGCAATTTCCTTCTTATAAAGAGAATTTCCCGGTATGGTCCCAACAGACATCGGCTATGCATCAATTCGCGGTATGGACTATGCTGGAAGACGCCGGCTTCGGCGCTTCTTTGCAACATTACAACCCGTTGATCGACGAGGCGGTCGCTAAACAATGGCATATCAATCCGAACTGGAAACTGATCGCCGAGATGCCGTTCGGAACCTCTACCCAGGAACCGGGAGAAAAACAATTCGCTCCATTAGAGGAACGAATTTTAGTATTCAAATAATTATAATAATGTATATGGAATATGACATAGCAATCATAGGCGGTGGACCTGCGGGTTACACCGCCGCCGAAAGGGCTTCGGAGAATGGATTAAAAACTATCCTTTTCGAGAAGAACGCTATCGGTGGCGTCTGCCTAAACGAGGGATGTATCCCGACAAAAACTCTTTTATACTCCGCCAAGATACTAGACAGTATCAAAAGTGCCTCCAAATATGGTATAGTGGCGATGAAAGACCCAAGTTTCGACTTGGCAAAGATTATCGACCGGAAGAACAAGACCGTCCGTAAACTTACGCTCGGGGTAAAAGCCCGGCTTACGGGTAACGGCGTCACCATCGTAGAAGGAGAGGCACGAATCACCGGAGAGGAGTTTGGAAATATACGGATTCACTGCGATGGAAAAGAGTATTTAGTGAAGAATGTGTTAGTATGCACAGGCTCTGAAACCGTGATCCCTCCTATCAAAGGGTTATCAGAGGTCAAGTATTGGACTTCCCGGGAAGCCCTTGATCTCAACGATTTGCCAAAATCGTTAGCGATTATCGGTGGTGGCGTGATCGGAATGGAGTTCGCCTCATTCTTTAACAGTATGGGCGTAAAGGTGAAGGTAATCGAGATGCTACCCGAGATATTAGGGAATATGGATAAAGAAACCTCAGCGATGCTTCGATCCGAGTATAAGAAAAAAGGCGTAGAGTTTTTCTTGAATACCAAAGTTACAGAGGTATCGGCAGAGAAAGTCTTTGTTGAGAAAAACGGCAAGGCAGACACGATTGAAGCCGATAAAATATTGGTGAGCGTGGGCCGCCGTCCGATTACAAAGAGTCTGGGACTAGAAAATCTAGCGATCGAAATACAAGGGGCCGGTGTAAAGGTAAACGAACATATGCTGACTTCCCATCCACATGTATATGCGGCTGGAGATATTACCGGTTTTTCCCTGCTGGCACATACGGCTTACCGGGAAGCGGAAGTTGCCATACACCATATCCTAGGCATACCGGACGAGATGAGCTATAAAGCCATTCCGGCGGTAGTTTATACGAATCCGGAATTGGCGAGCGTGGGTAAGACAGAAGAGGAATTGATAGCGAACGGGGAAAGTTTTCGTGTTCAAAAGATCCCGATGACCTATTCCGGACGTTTCGTCGCAGAGAACGAGAATGGTAATGGTTTATGTAAACTGATCACGGACGACGAGGATCGTATCATCGGTTGCCATCTACTAGGGAATCCGGCATCCGAGATTATCGTCACCGCCGGAATCGCTGTCGAGAATGGTTATACAGTCGATGAATTTAAGAAAAATATTTTCCCGCATCCGACAGTCAGTGAAATCCTCCACGAAAGTTTATATATCTAATAAAACGCCTAACTAAAACAGTTTCCTGATGCTTTGCATTCACAATACACAAACGGATCCATACTTCAATTTGGCCGCCGAAGAGTATCTGCTCAAGAATTTCAAAGAGAATATTTTCATGCTTTGGCAGAATGAACCATCAATCGTGATCGGTAAGCATCAGGATGTATGGGCCGAGGTAAATCTCAAATTCGTACAAGACCAACAAATCAAGATAGCGCGCAGGTTTTCCGGTGGTGGTGCCGTTTACCATGATCCGGGAAACCTGAATCTTACATTTATAGAGACCGGCCAGATTATGCAGACCGACAAATATACCATCCAGATCATGAATTTTCTCAAGACATTGGGAGTACATGTCGAGGTGGATGAACGGAAAGGATTAACTATCGGAGGATTTAAAATATCGGGTAGCGCACAGAGTATCCATAAGAATCGGTATATGCACCATGCTACCTTATTGTTTTCCACCGATCTGGATAGGCTCGTCACCTCCTTGAAAAGTACATCCCGTCAAGCACCAGAGAAAACAGGAGGTAAACGATCGACATTCGTTAAATCTGTACGGAGTCCGGTCACGAATATCAGCGCCCATCTTCCGGCTTCTATCTCCATCCAGCATTTTAAGAAAGCGCTTCTTTACTATTTCACGATCAATAATCCCGGCATTCAAGATTATTATTTCACGCAAGCAGACTTGGAAGCCATCTATCGGCTTAAAGAGCAGAAATATGCTACAGCCAGCTGGAACTTTAACACTTATACACTATAATACAGAAACTTACCTTCTTGATCTTTGTTCTTATTATATACCGTTTGTAGAGACGGGGCACGCCCCGTCTCCCACTATATAACAGTAATTAAAAAATCAAAATATGGCTACATTTGAGATAAAGATGCCTAAGTTGGGCGAAAGTATTACAGAAGGAACCATCATCTCATGGTCGGTAAAGGTAGGTGATACCGTAGAGGAAGATGATGTCCTTTTCGAAGTAAGCACAGCGAAAGTAAGCGCTGAGATTCCATCCCCCGTTGAGGGAAAAGTAAAACAACTTCTTTTTAATGAGGGAGACACCGTAGCGGTCGGTACAGTCGTAGCGATCCTTGAGATCGAAGGTGAAGGAGAGGATAACGGAGTTCAGCCGGAAACCTCGGAGGCTACTCAACCGAAAGAACAAGTCCCCGCTCCCGTCCCAGAGGAATTATCAAAGAATTCCCAAGAGGAAGATCGTTGGTATTCTCCCGTCGTATTGCAATTAGCGAAAGCTGCCGGTGTGTCGCAAGATGAACTGGATCATATTCCGGGTACCGGATATCTGGGACGTCTCAGTAAGAAAGATATTCAAACGTATATCGATCACAAAAATAAAGGTACGGAAATGCCGAAGCCGAAACAGGCTCCTGTTTCTTCCATGCAGCAAACGGCTACGAGCACGCCAACAATTACGGTAGCGCCGCCGACCGCTCCTTCCATGCCTATGACAGCGGCCACTCCATCCGCTCCACTCGCTCAAGGAGACGAGGTGAGAGAAATGGATCGTGTACGTAAGATCATTGCGGACCATATGGTATTATCGAAAAAAGTATCTCCGCATGTGACGTCGGTTATCGAGGTAGACGTGACCCGACTGGTTAACTGGCGTAAAAAAGTGAAGGATCAATTCTTCAAGCAAGAAGGCATCAACCTAACTTATATGCCGGCTATTACCGAAGCGACCGCCAAAGCGTTGAAAGCCTATCCATTAGTAAATTCATCCGTGGACGGTTACAATATCATCCTAAAGAAGCCTATTAATATAGGTATAGCGGTTTCCTTAAACGACGGAAATTTAATTGTCCCGGTTATACACGATGCCGATAAGCTGAACCTAAGTGGCCTCGCCTCACAAATAGATACCTTGGCGGCTAAAGCCCGTGAGAATAAGCTCGCCCCGGATAGCATCCAAGGCGGAACGTTCACGATTACGAATTTCGGAACCTTCAAGAGTCTGTTCGGCACCCCGATCATCAATCAGCCTCAAGTAGCGATCCTAGCCGTCGGTTATATCGAGAAGAAGCCTGCGGTAGTAGAGACGCCCGAGGGAGATACGATCGCTATCCGTCACAAGATGTACCTCTCACTCTCCTACGATCATCGTATCGTGGACGGAGCTTTGGCGGGAGCCTTTTTACGTTCCATCGCCGACGAACTAGAGAATTGGAACGCTTAATACATTATATATAATAGAACAACATGAAAAAGTATGATATAAAAACAACAGATAAGGAGACTCTCAGGAAATGGTTTTACCTTATGACGCTCGGAAGGGCGATCGATGAGAAGGCTCCCTCCTATTTATTGCAATCTCTCGGCTGGTCTTATCATGCCCCGTATGCCGGGCACGACGGGATACAACTCGCCATGGGACAAGTATTCGATAAGGATACGGACTTTCTCTTCCCCTATTACCGGGATATGTTGACGGTTCTCTCGGCGGGAATGACTGCCGAGGAGATCATCCTGAACGGTATCTCCAAGGCGACCGATCTGACCAGTGGCGGCCGCCACATGTCTAACCACTTCTCTAAGATGGAATGGCATATCGAGAACGTTTCTTCCGCTACGGCGACTCACGATCTCCATGCCGCCGGCGTGGCACGGGCGATGGTTTACTATGGACAGAAAGGCGTAGCGATTACCTCGCACGGTGAATCGGCCGCTTCCGAAGGCTATGTGTATGAGGCAATCAATGGCGCCAGCAATGAGCGACTGCCGGTTATCTTTGTCTTCCAAGACAATGGATATGGTATCTCTGTCCCCAAAAAGGACCAGACGGCCAATCGTAAAGTTGCCGATAACTTCTCTGGCTTCAAGAATTTACGTATTATCCATTGCAATGGAAAAGACGTGTTCGATTCCATGAATGCCATGACCGAGGCCAAAGAGTACGCGATCGCTAACCGGACTCCCGTGATCGTTCAGGCCAATTGCGTACGGATAGGCTCCCACTCAAACTCCGATAAACATACCTTGTATCGTGATGAGAACGAGCTTACCTATGTAAAATCCGCCGATCCTTTATACAAATTCCATCGCATGCTGATTCGTTACGGACGTTTCACCGAGGAAGAATTGAAAGAGATCGCGGATCTAGCGGCTAAAGACCTGAAAGCCGCCAATCGGAAAGCGATGGCTGCCCCCGATCCCGATCCGTCTACCGTCAAGGATTACGTCCTTCCGGAACCTTATCAACCTCAGAAATACAAAGAAGGTGTTCAAAACGAGGAAGGAGAGAAAGAAACGCTAGTTACGGCGATCAACAAGACGTTGAAAGCGGAGTTCCGGCACAACCCGGATACGTTTATCTGGGGACAGGATGTAGCCAATAAAGAAAAGGGTGGCGTATTCAACATCACGAAAGGCATGCAGCAAGAATTCGGTATCGAGCGAGTCTTCAACGCCCCTATCGCCGAGGATTATATCGTAGGGACAGCGAACGGTATGTGCCGCTTTGACCCGAAGATCCATGTAGTGATCGAGGGCGCGGAATTCGCCGATTACTTCTGGCCGGCCGTCGAGCAATACGTGGAATGTACGCATGAGTATTGGCGCAGCAACGGGCAATTTACCCCAAACATCACTTTGCGCCTAGCCTCCGGAGGCTATATCGGAGGAGGACTTTATCATTCCCAGACCATCGAGGGCGCATTGACCTCACTGCCCGGTGCCCGGATTGTTTATCCCTCTTTCGCGGATGATGCCGCCGGGCTGTTGCGGACGAGCATGCGTTCTAAAGGCTTTACGCTCTATCTGGAACCGAAAGCGCTCTACAACGCGGTAGAAGCCTCCACCTTTGTCCCCGAGGATTTCGAGGTTCCGTTCGGGAAAGCCCGCATACGCCGTCCGGGAAAAGATCTGACAATCATCACTTATGGCAATACGACCCATCTTTGCCTCAACGTAGCCGAGCTTCTTTACAAAGAAAAAGGCTGGGAACTGGAGGTTATCGATCTTCGTACCTTGATACCATTGGATAAAGAGGCCATCTTCAACTCGGTGAAGAAAACCAGTAAAGTATTGATCGTACATGAGGACAAGGTCTTCTCTGGCTTCGGAGCGGAAATTGCCGGCATCATCGGCTCGGAACTATTCCAGTACTTGGATGCTCCGATCCAACGGGTAGGTTCCCTATTCACTCCGGTTGGTTTCCATCCGGTCTTGGAACGGGCCATCCTCCCCAACGAGGAGACCATCTATCATGCGGCAAAAGAACTGCTGCTTTATTAGATCCACATTCGTTAAATCTTTAAAAGCATCACAATGAAAACAGGATTATTTTACGGAACGGGCACAGAGAAAACAACCTTTGTCGCCAATAAAATAAGAAAAGCTTTCGGGGAGGATCAGATCGATATCATCCCTATTGAAAGCGCATGGAAAAGAGATTTCGAGGCTTACGACCATATAATCGCAGGAACCTCTACTTGGTTCGATGGCGAGCTTCCCACCTATTGGGACGAGATCATCCCGGAACTGGTCACTTTAGACCTTAAAAATAAGAAGGTCGCTATTTTCGGTCTTGGAGATCAAACGAATTATCCGGATAATTTCGCCGATGGAGTCGGCATATTGGCGGACGCTTTCACCTCCTGTGGAGCGACTTTAGTAGGCGAGACCTCTTCGGATGATTATTTCTTTAATGCCTCCAAAGCCTTGAAAAATGGCAAACTACTAGGCTTAGTCCTCGATTTGGAAAACCAACCGGATCAAACCGACAAACGAATCGAGCGATGGGTGAAACAATTGAAGGAGGCGTTTGGATAAAGAAGAATGCATCTTAAACTCGTAAACGAGAACTAAACAGAAAGCGTAACGAATCACTCCACGGGTTTGTTACGCCTTCATTCTATACACCTGTCTTTCATGCACATACTGTGCCAACATCTGCCATCGCCTTGGCACAGCTGTGCCACGCTGATGGCATACCCGTGCCATAGTGATGGCAAGCCCGTGCCACGCCGATGGCAAAGCTGTGCCACCTAGATGGCAAACATACTTTATTAGCGAGACGCTAATTAGTTAAACATTTGACTAATCCGAGAAAAAACGCTATCTTCGCGCCCAGCAAGTTTAAAAGAATTATAAGTAATGGTAGAAGGTAAAGAATTCCGGGAACTTATGTTACAAGTTGTCCGCACACGCATGGCATTTCGTCGGTCTATGCAACGAACGCTGAAAAAGAACAACGCCGGTATAACATTTGAGATGCTTCAAATCTTGAGTTGCCTATGGCACGAACAAGGTATCACCCAACAGGTCTTGGCAGAGAGAACGGCAAAGGATAAGGCTTGTCTGACAAACCTAATGAACAATTTAGAGAAGAAAGGCTACGTCCATCGGAAAGAAGATCCCGAGGACCGGAGGAACAAACTGGTTTTCCTAACCCCGGAAGGAGAAGAATTCAAAAAGCAAATTCGCCCGATCCTTGATCAGGTTTATGTACATGCGGAGCATATTATCGGAATAGAGAACGTAGAAACCATGTTATCCGAATTAAAAGCAGTACATAATGTCCTTGAGAATATATAAAAAGCACGTATTGAGCCTCTTTTGTATGACGGTCGCTACATTTCCGGCAATCGCCCAAACCGATTCGCTCTTCTTGACCATCGACCAGCTTTTCGAGAGAGGCGTACGGCATAGTCTGCAGATCCAAGCAGACGTCTTAAAAGAATCGATAGCGCAAGAGAGAACCCATACGGCACGTTCCGCACAATTGCCAGACCTGCAAATCGGCTTGAAAGGTGGATATGTAGGGCAACCGATCCTCTTTGAGCAAGGACTCGCCCATCCGACTCGCCCGGAAGCGCCCGATTGGTCCCAGAACTATGCCATCGACCTTACCCAACCGATATACCAAGGCGGTAAAATCCGGTATTCCATCCGGAAAGCGGATCTGGAGAAAGAAGTCGCCTCTTTACAAACGCTCACAGACCAGAGTGAGATCAAGCTCGGTCTATTAAATCAATACATCGGTCTTTTCAGCCTGTTTAAACAACGTGAGGTGCTTTCCCGTAATATCGAGGAATCGGAACGCCGCCTGCAAGATATCCGGCGTATGAAAAAAGAGGGACTGATAACCAATAACGACGTATTAAGAAGCGAGATGCAATTAACCAACGACCGCCTATCCTTGCAAGAAACGGATAATAGCCTCATACTGGTATCACAGCAATTGGATATCCTGATCGGTCTCGATGAAAATCTATTGCTCAAACCAGATACCACGTTACTGGACCAAACCGTATCTTTAGAAACTTACGAAGATTATGTAGCCCAAGCCTATTCCAATGATCCGGCGATACGTCTACTCCGGAAACAAACAGAGTTAGCCCAAAATGATATACGTTTGACTAAAGCCTCCTCGCTACCCAGCCTATCGCTATATGCGTCGAACACATTGGCACGTCCAGTCTCCCGAACATTAGCGGATATGTACAATAACAACTGGAACATAGGGCTGTCGCTCTCCTACCCTTTATCCTCTTTATATAAAAACAACCATAAGATAAAGGAAAGCAAATGGATGGTCTCGTTACATAAAAACGAGGAGGAACAGAAAAAGCAGAAAATCCGCATGGAAGTACGCACCGCGTTCTTACGTCATAAGGAGGCTCTACAAGAAGTGGAAGCCTTGAAGTTATCCGTACGGCAAGCTCAAGAGAACTATAGGATCATGCAAAACCGGTATTTAAACCAATTGGCGATCCTAACCGACTTACTCGACGCGAACTCGGTTCTCCTCAATGCGGAGCTACAGCTCACGAATACCCGTACCCACGTGATTTACACTTACTATCAACTACAGAAGGCTTGCGGCCGTCTCTAAAAAGAAACAACGACTATGGCAAACGAATTAAAAGAGAAACATCAAAGACTAAAGAAAGTAAGGACACGGAATATAGTATTAAACTCCATATGTATCCTTTTAGCCGGTTCCGGCATTTGGTGGACAGCCAATTATTTCTGGCGTTACATCAATTATGAGGTGACAAACGATGCCTTTGTGGACCAATATATCGCCCCACTAAATATACGTGCCTCCGGCTACATAAAAGAGGTCCGTTTCAAGGAACACCAGTACGTTCACCAAGGGGACACACTTCTCATACTGGACGATCGGGAATATCGGATCAAGGTAAAAGAGGCAGAGGCTGCGTTGATCGATGCCCAAGGATCACAAGACGTACTTCGTTCCGGTATCGAGACCTCCCATACGAACATCGCCGTACAAGACGCCAACATCGCCGAGGCTAAAGCCAAGCTTTGGCAACTGGAACAGGATTATCACCGATTTGAGCGGCTGCTGAAAGAAGAATCGGTCCCCGAGCAACAATACGAGCAATCCAAAGCCGCTTTCGAGGCGGCGCAAGCCCGATATCAGGCGTTGGTGGAACAAAAGAAAGCCGCTTTCTCCCAATTCACCGAAACCAGCAAGAAGACAACAGGAGCCGAGGCGGCGATCTTACGAAAAGAAGCGGATCTGGATTTAGCGAGGTTAAACCTTTCCTATACCGTTATAACCGCCCCTTACGACGGTCATGTAGGCAGACGGACCTTAGAGCCCGGACAATACGTGCAAGCCGGACAAACGATATCCTACCTCGTACGAGATAAAGACAAATGGATCACGGCCAATTACAAGGAGACCCAGATCCCCCACATCTATATCGGGCAAAAAGTACGTATCAAGGTAGACGCGTTGCCGGGAAAGATATTCAACGGGGAGGTAACCGCAATCTCCGACGCCACAGGCTCCAAATACTCATTGGTCCCGACCGACAATTCCGCCGGAAACTTCGTCAAGGTACAACAACGTATCCCGGTACGGATAGACTTGGAAAATCTATCGCAAGAAGATACGCAATACTTAAGAGCAGGCATGATGGTTGAAACAGAAGCCTTACGCAAATGATCACGATGAAAGAGCTTGGGGCACCGATCCGCCAATGGGTGCCGGACTGGTTAGGATTGATTTGCATCTTCATCGTTATCCTTCCGGTTACGATGCTAAACGGTTCGTACACCGGCAGTATGCTGGAGGTATCAAACACGCTAGGCACGAACACCGAGGATATAACCATGGGATATTACGCGGCAGCAGCGGGAATGGCGGTATCCTATCCGATTATTCCGAAGATATTAGAAGCCTTCTCTATAAAATTCTTATTGTTAGCGGATTTAGTCGCCCAGTTCTTCTTAAGCTGGATCTGTGCCCGCTCCCAGAACGCCGACATATTGATCGTCTGTAGTTTCGCGATAGGTTTCCTAAAAGGGTTTCTCATGCTGTGGTTTATCCGGTACGCACAAAAGATATTCAGCCCTAAAAATATACGTAGCCAATTCTACTCCTACTTCTATCCTTTTGTTTTCGGAGGGGGACAAGCGTCCATGCTTGTTACCGCACAGTTAGCCTACCATTATGACTGGAAATATATGTATTATTTCATGATGCTGATGATCTTATTGGCCATACTAGTGGTAATCATCTGCTTCCGCCATAACCGGCCGATCAAGTCCATCCCCTTGGCCGATCTACACATCCGGGAAATGTTCATCATATCCACCGGATTGTTAATGCTTATGTATGTCATTAATTACGGGAAAGTACTCGACTGGATGGCATCCCCCAAGATTTGCCTTTATATCATGATCGCCCCGATATTGATCGCTTTATTTATTTGGTATCAATATCATTCGGAACGTCCGTACGTGAATCTGGCGCCTTTATACCAGCCGAAAGCCATTATCGGTTATTTCTATATGATGCTTGTCATGTTTTTCAGTACTTCGACTACCTTGTTGACCAGCTACCTGACCAGTATCTTAAAGGTAGACAGTACCCATACCTATTCCCTTTATACTTATTTGCTTCCGGGATATGTCTTGGGGGCGTTCATCTGTTTTTGGTGGTTCCGGTGGCAACGTTGGCGGTTTCGTTTCTTGATAGCGGGAGGAATGAGTTGTTTCGTCCTGTTCTTCGGGAGCCTTTATTTCGGGATCTCACCGGATAGCAGATACGAGATACTCTACTTTCCTATATTCCTCAGGGGATTGGGCATGATGATTCTAATCATAGCTTTCGCCTTATTTGCCGTGGAAGATTTAAATCCTAAATATTTATTGTCAAACGCTTTCTTTCTCATCATTTTCCGTTCGGTACTATCCCCTATCATGGCGACTTCTTTTTACAGTAATATACTATATCGCTTGGAACAAAAATATATGTATTCCTTATCAGAAACCGTTACGCTGGCCGATCCTCTAGCCGCCTCACGCTATAATCAGGCGCTTGGCAACGCCTTGACCCAAGGGCATCCCTACAACGAGGCAGCGCAAATGGCTACCAATACACTCTATAATACGTTACAGCAACAAAGCTTATTATTGGCGTTAAAAGAGATACTGGGGTATTTATTAGTCATCTCCTTATGCATAGCGATCGTATCCCGTTTTATTCCATTCCATAAAACCGTCCGTGTTACATTCGCCAAGACAGGTGATGATATGGTTTGATCAAACTATGCCCGGCTGCAAATCTATCAGCCGGTATCTGCCTTTTTGTCATTTATAGTTTATCCGAAACATTTTGGCATTCGTTTTGTATAGGAATAGGCGGATCTTGAGAATGATCAAGATCAGGAATACGCACAAAATAACAATAAAAATAATAAGATATTCAGACTATGAGCAGTAAACAAGGTAACATCGGAGTAACATCGGAAAACATCTTTCCGATTATCAAGAAGTTCTTATACAGTGATCACGAAATCTTCCTTCGTGAACTTGTTTCTAATGCGGTAGACGCTACCCAGAAGTTAAAAACGCTTTCTTCCGTAGGCGAGTTTAAAGGCGAACTCGGCGATTTGACCGTACAGGTTAAGTTCGATGACAAAACGATCACGATCTCTGACCGGGGTATCGGTATGACGGCCGAGGAGATCGATAAGTACATCAACCAGATCGCTTTCTCCGGCGCCGAGGAGTTCGTTGAGAAATACAAGAACGACGCCGCTTCTATCATCGGTCACTTCGGTCTTGGTTTCTACTCCTCTTTCATGGTTTCCAAGAAAGTAGAGATCGTGACGAAATCATACAAAGAAGGCGCTGTTCCCATGAAATGGAGCTGCGACGGTACGCCGGAATACTCTTTGGAGGAAACGACGAAAGAGGATCGCGGTACCGATATCATCCTGTATATCGACGACGAGAACAAGGATTTCTTGAACAAGGATAAGATCAATGGCTTATTGACAAAATACTGCCGTTTCTTACCGGTTCCTATCGCGTTCGGCAAGAAGCAAGAGTGGAAAGATGGTAAATATGTAGATACGGACGAAGATAACGTAATCAACGACACCAAACCGGCGTGGGTTCGCAAACCGGCCGATATGACCGACGAGGATTACAAGAAGTTCTATCGCGACTTATATCCTATGACGGATGAGCCGTTGTTCTGGATTCACTTGAACGTAGACTATCCGTTCAACTTGACCGGTATCTTATATTTCCCTCGCATCAAGAGCAATATCGACTTGCATCGTAACAAGATCCAGTTATATTGCAACCAAGTATTCGTTACGGATTCCGTAGAGGGTATCGTTCCTGAGTTCTTGACATTATTGCATGGTGTGTTGGATTCGCCGGATATCCCGTTGAACGTATCCCGTTCCTATTTGCAAAGCGATCAGAACGTGAAGAAGATCTCCAACCACATCACGAAGAAGGTGGCAGACCGCTTGGAAGAGATCTTCAAGAACGACCGCCCGCAGTTCGAGGAGAAATGGGATAGCTTGAAACTATTCATCCAATATGGTATGTTGACTGATGAGAAGTTCTACGACCGCGCGGTTAAGTTCGCCTTATTCAAGGACGTCGAAGGCAAATACTTCACTTTCGAGGAATACAAGAACTTAATCAAGGACAACCAGACAGACAAAGAGGGTAACTTAATCTATCTGTATACCACCAATAAAGACGAGCAATACAGCTATATACAAGCCGCAAAGGACAAAGGTTACAGCGTCTTGGAAATGGACGGACAATTGGATGTACACTTGATCGGACAATTGGAGCAGAAGTTCGAGAAGAGCCGCTTCGTTCGTGTGGATAGCGATACGATCGATAACCTGATCCGCAAGGAAGACTCGAGTAAGGTAACCTTGAGCGAGGAGCAGAAAACGGCCATGCAGGAAGTATTCAAGAGTCAGATGCCGAAATTGAACAAGACCGAGTTCTACGTAACATTCGAGGCATTGGGCGAAAACGCGAACCCTGTCATGTTGACACAAAGCGAGTATATGCGAAGAATGCGTGAGATGTCCGCTATGCAACCGGGTATGTCTTTCTATGGCGAGATGCCGGATAGCTTCAACTTCGTATTGAATACGGATCATCCGTTGATCAAGAAAGTATTAACTGAAGAGGAGCAAGCTTGCGACGAGAAGTTAAAACCGATCCTTAGCGATATCAAAGGATGGGAGGCTCGTCAAGCCGACTTACGTGAGGCTCAAAGCAAAAAGAAAGAAGATGAGATCACGGCGCAAGAGAAAGAGGATATGACCAACACCGACCATAAGCTGGATGAGCTTCGTGAGCAACGCAACCAAGTTCTGGCCGAGTACGCCGGCACGAACAAGACAGTTAGTCAGTTGATCGACCTTGCTTTGTTAGGAAACGGTATGCTGAAGGGAGAGGCCTTAAGCCAATTCATCAAACGTAGCGTAGAACTGATCGGATAAACCAATCCTCACATATATAAAAAACCGTTCCTTCTCGGGGGAACGTTTTTTTTAGTTTCAGCCCACGACATCCTCGACCACTTTCCGTAACCTATCCAAGCTCATCTCGCCGGATTGTCTCCACAAAGCCTCCCCTTTCCGTAGCAGGATAAAAGTAGGAATCGATTCCACCGTATACAAATCGGCAAGAGCGCTCTCCTCCTCGATATTGATTTGTACCACTTCTAATTTTCCTTTCTCCAATTCCTTGAACTCCTTCACGATCGGCATCATTTTCTGGCAATGAGGGCACCAATCCGCATAAAACTCAGCCATGACCAAAGCACCGGTCTCCATAACGGTCTTATTCCGCTCTTCCCTATTCAATTCTTTCTCTTTCATAACATCATCTGTTTTAATTGTATTGATAACTCAACAATACGAAAAAACAAAATGTTTATGTTTCTAAAGAAATACTTCTTACATTTGGAGAAGAAAAACAGATTGGGTTCATATGAGGAAAATAACCGTTATCATAGCCTTATTCCTTGCTGCCATTCAGATTGTTTCCGCCCAGAAAGTAGGGTTGGTACTCAGTGGCGGCGGTGCCAAAGGAGCGGCACATATCGGAGTGATCAAGGCGCTGGAAGAAAATAATATACCGATCGATTACATTACCGGTACCTCCATCGGGGCGATTATCGGTAGTTTATACGCCATGGGATATTCCCCCGAGGAGATGCTGGAGCTGATGCTTTCCAAGGAGTTCGCCTATTGGCAAACAGGTACGGTGGAGGAGCAATATACCTATTATTTCAAGGAGCCTTACCCGACCCCGGAATTCGCGCATTTCTCCATCGACATGTCCGATTCCCTACAGATCAAGGCTAGCTTCTTACCGCAAAGCTTGATCAATCCCATACAGATGAATCAGGCGTTCATGGCCTTGTTCTCGCAGGCGACGGCAAAGGCGGGGTGGAATTTCGACAACCTGTTTGTCCCTTTCCGTTGCGTGGCCTCGGATATATATACCAAAAAGCCGATCATCTTTAAGAATGGGGATCTGGGAGACGCCGTACGTGCCTCCATGACTTTCCCGTTTTTCTTCCAGCCCATATGGAAAGACAGTATTCCTTTATTCGATGGAGGTATCTACGATAATTTCCCGGTAGGCCCGATGAAAGACGCGTTCCACCCGGATTTCATTTTCGGATCGACAGTATCGGGAGGGAACAAAAAGCCTTCGGAGAATCCTTATAACCAGATCGAGACCATGATCATGCAAAAGACCGACTATGAGGTACCGGAAGAAGATGGCATGATGATTAAATTCAGTTTCCCTACCGTCTCCTTATTGGATTTCCAGAAAGGCAAGGAGCTTATGGACATCGGTTATAAACGTACCCTTTCCATGATCGACTCCATCAAGCAACGGGTTCCCCGGGAAGTGCCGTTAAATGAGGTTACCGAAAGAAGAAAAGCCTATAAAGAGAACCTTCCCTCGCTGATCTTCCGCAATATTTACGTGACGGGCGTATCCGAGGCCCAGCGTAAATACATAGAGGCCCAATTACACAGGGATATCAATAACGAGTTCTCCATGGAAGAGTTCAAGCGGGCTTATTTCAAGATGCTGACCTATTCCAAGATTAGGGAAATCATGCCGCATGCCGTTTATAACCGGAAAGAGAAGAAATTCGATCTTTATCTGGACGTGAAGATGAAAGAAGAGATCACGGTTGGCTTCGGTGGAAACGTATCGTCTCATCAAGCGAATCAATTATACCTAGGATTGGGGTATCAATATCTGGGACGGTTCGCCGCCGACGTAAACTCGAACTTTCAAGTGGGTAACTCCTTTAGTGGTGTCATGTTGAGTGGCCGGATGTACCTGCAAACGCAAATCCCCACTTATTTAAATTGGCAAGGAGTCTTCTCGGACAAGAAATATACGGAAAGCCAATCCCTCTTTTATGAGGATATAGTGCCCGCCATGATTAAGCAGAAAGAACTGTACATGAAACTAAAATTAGGCTTCCCCTTCCTCAACCACGCGAAAGCGGAGATCGGGTTCGCCTACGGACGGTTGAACGATTTCTATTTGCAGAGCACCACGATACCTTTCCCGAACGCCTCTTTCGACCATAGCTGGTACGATTTATTCAGCGGTTCGTTAAGTATCGAGCAAAACTCACTCAACGCCAAACAATACCCGATAAGCGGAAAACAGCAATTCCTAATCGCCCAATACGTAACCGGTACGGAGAAGTACACTCCATCCCCCACTTCCGCCACGACGGAAGCCCCGATTGGTCGCAAAGTGCATAGCTGGCTGCAACTGAAAGGGCGCTGGAACCAATACCAGACGCTGAGCAACCGTTTCAACTTAGGTTATTTGGCGGAAATGGTCATATCCAGCAAGAACCTCATGAATAACTATACGGCTAGCGTATTACAGGCCCCGGCGTTTACCCCGACACCCCATAGCGAGATTGTATTCAACGAGGCGTTCCGGGCGAACCAATATGTGGCTTTCGGGCTTTCCCCGATCTTGAAGTTAAGCAAGCTTCTGCACTTCCGGTTGGATATGTATGGCTTCGCTCCGCTCTATGAAATACAAAAGACGGTGCCGGAAAACAACCCGTATGTCGGAATCCCACATTATGGTAAGTTTTTGCACTCGTTTAATTATATGGGTGAAGCGGCGGTCGTATTGCAATTGCCATTTTTATGTATAAGTCTGTACGCCAACGGATACAGTTATCCGAAGGAGAATTTCAACTTTGGCTTAAACATTGGTTATCTGATCTTCAATCCAAAAATGTTAGATTAAATTCGCAAAAAAGTAGTCGAAACGTTTGCATATTTAAAACAAAAACGTACCTTTGCACTCGCAATCACGAAACAATGGCCGCGTAGCTCAACTGAATAGAGTAGCTGACTACGGATCAGCCGGTTACAGGTTTGAATCCTGTCGCGGTCACCATTCGAAGATAGCAATAGAATATATCTTGGCTCCTTAGCTCAACTGAATAGAGCATCTGACTACGGATCAGAAGGTTAAAGGTTTGAATCCTTTAGGAGTCACTTGAATATTCAAATTCATTTACAGATTGGCTCGCTAGCTCAACTGAATAGAGCATCTGACTACGGATCAGAAGGTTATAGGTTTGAATCCTATGCGAGTCACTTGAGAATCCTTATTTCATCCAGCGTCTTCGGAAGCAATGAAATAAGGATTTTTTCAATTTCTACCGGTCGTATCATTATTATTCATATATTCGCAGTTAATACAAAGAATATTTTATTTAAGATAAAAGGTAAACACTTGAAAGCACACTATAAAACTTCTATAGCCATAAGTCTAATCGTCATTATCGTATTAGTGATCTTACGTACCACTGTTACCGGACAAGATAGCATCAAATTCATCGACGATACCGATGATCAGCCAATAGATCAACAAAACAGCGACTCTATAGACCTTCGTTATTCCAATGAGTACCAAAGTTGGAAACAAACCTCGGACACGACTTTCCGCAGTTTGTTTAATGGGAACCAACAAGCTGATATCTTGGCCGAACATCCCGTAATGGTGGTATTATGGGCAGGATACGCTTTCTCCAAAGATTATCTAAGTCCCAGAGGGCATATGTATTCCATAGAAGATCTATACAAAAGCCTGCGGACCGGCTCTCCCATGACCCCGACGAGTGGCCCCCAGCCTGCCGCATGCTGGGCATGTAAAAGTCCGGACATACCCCGCTTATTAACGACCACCGATGCCAAGACCTTATATAAGAAGAAATGGGCGGAGCTAGGCAACGAGATCGTAAATCCAATCGGATGCGCAGACTGCCATGAACCGCAAAGCATGGGATTGCGCGTGACCCGCTCATTCTTGAAAAGTGCCTATAAGCGCAACGGATTACGTATAGAGGACGCAACCGAGCAAGAGATGCGATCTCTAGTATGCGCCCAATGCCACGCCGAATATTATTTCCAAGGAGAAGATCGTATACTAACCTTACCTTGGGATCAAGGTTATACGGTAGAAAATATAGAAGCCTATTACGATAGCATAAACTTCACCGATTTCACCCATAAATTAAGCCGGGCACATTTGATAAAGGCGCAACATCCGGATTTCGAGTTATTCCAGATGGGCATTCACGGGCAAAGAGGCGTTTCCTGCGGAGAATGCCATATGCCTGCTGTCGGGGAAGATGAGAACCGGTACAACAACCATCATATCAAAAGCCCGTTGGCGATGATAGACCGTACTTGCCAAGCCTGCCACCGGGAAAGTGAGGAGACCTTACGCAAGGATGTTTATGAACGGCAAAACAAAGTCTACGCCATACGCATGCGTGTAGAGGAAGAATTGACAAAAGCCCATATAGAAGCGAAATTCGCTTGGGACAAAGGCGCTACGGAATCTCAAATGAAAAACGTATTAAAACTGCTCCGGCAGGCACAATGGCGTTGGGACTTCGCCGTGGCCTCACATGGGGCGGCTTTCCACGCGCCCCAAGAAGTCACACGTATCTTGGGCAGCGGACTCGATAAGGCTACCCAAGCCCGCATCCAGATCATGAAGGTCTTAGCGCAGCTAGGCTATACCCAAGATGTTCCGATGCCGGATATCTCCACAAAAGCGAAAGCCCAGCAATATATCGGCCTCGATATGGAAGCCGAGCAACAGGCCAAACAAAAGTTTTTAGAAACCGTCATCCCCCAATGGCAGGAAGAAGCGAGAGCCAATAAACGATTCATCGAAGGTAATTAAGTTCTTTCCTCCAGCTCCAATCCCGGGGTATAAGGTAGCGAGATCGTAAACTTACTACCTACGCCAACCTCGGATTCCAACGATATGCTTCCATGAAACGTATGAACGATACTCTGGCAGATCGCTAACCCCAAGCCTGTACCTTGAGCAAACTCATCCAGTTTCTGGAAACGCTCGAATACCTTTTCCTTTTTATCATCAGGAATGCCCTTACCCGTATCTTTCACGGAAATAAGGATCGATTTTCCATCTGCGCTAAGTTCGTATCCGATCTCGATATATCCCTTAGCGGTAAACTTCACCGCATTATTAATGAAATTGGTACAAACCTGCGTCAACCGGAAATGATCCGAACGGATGATAAGAGGTTCATGGGGAACCCTTATCTTTAACTCCACTCCCTCCGGCATCATCAATTGATGCGTATGGAAGATATCTCCCATCAGTTTACTCAGATCGAGGTTCTCATAAGAGAAAGACATGCTACCGGATTCTATGCGTGATAGATCCAAGATATCGTTGATCAGCTTAAGCAACAGGTCACTGTTTTTGGTAATCAGATCTATAAACTCCGCCTTTTCCTCCGGTTCCAAAGGCATATCCGAATTGAGCAATTGGGAGAAGCCTACGATCGCATTCAGAGGCGTACGTATCTCATGGCTCATATTCGCCAGAAAGACTAATTTCATCCGATCGGATTCCTCCGCTTTCCGGCGGGCGGCTATAAGGCTATTCTCCGTGTCTTTTATCCGCTGGATATTCAAGCATAAGCCACTTACCTCAACAGCTTCGTCATCGGAAACCGAATCTTTCTCATTCTTATTTTGGGCATAGCGAAATTCCCACCACTCATACCCCTTCTTATTAAAGTTACAACGACGTTGCGTCACTTTCCGGGAAAGAAAGCCACTATCCAGCAGATTCCGGTCTCGAAGGAAATTATCCAGTTCTTCAGGATGTATAGCATCCTGAAACTCCTCGATTTTCATCGGTACACAGGGCATACCTAAATAATGGTAGAATCTATTATCAAACTCGAATACCCCTTTGCTATACCGAAAAGCGAAAATGTTGCCGCTATCCAACGCAAAAGAAAGAAAAGTCTTCTCCCTTTTTAACTTCTCCTGCGCATCCTTCTTATGTAAAGCCTCCTGTATATATCGCTTTCTTTGGTAACTAAAAAGCAGAAGCAACATCACCACCAGAATAAAGCCGGCAGCCCATATATAATATTTATATTGAACGACAAACGGCATATTCGCGATAATAGCTCCTTCCGGCAATTTACTACTATCAATGCCCCAACGTTCTAACACACCGTAATCAAAAACATAAGCCTTGTTACTCTCTTCGATTTGCGGAAAATCGGACGGGGGCGTTCCTTTCAAGATAGAGACGACCCGGTTTACAGCTGCCTCTACCTCATCCTTAAAGACAGTTACATACCCGCCAACTACGCCATTCTGATTTCCGATCAACTCATTGATCACGGAGAAACATGGAAAGGCGCTGAGCCGCCCCAACGAGATTGTCATATAATCCCTCTTGGTTGCCAGATACGCTTTATTATAATAATTCTCGCCGAATCCCTTAATCAGGGCATTCGCCGATTTCGTACTGAGTGTGCTTATATACATCGTATCCGGCTTTATCTTAGGTATATCCGATATCGAAATCCCGTTCTTTCCGGATAAACGTACCCGATCCAAGGAATATATATTGTTCACGGCACAAATATCCTGAATCTGCGCATTCATGTCCGCCAGCATCATATTATCCTGAAAGGTATCGTCCGAGACTCTTATGACGATGCAATTACCAACAAGCCGCCGTATCAATTCTATATTCCTCTTATAATCCGGTTTATCATAAAAGCCCATCATATTCGGATATTTCCGGATGATCGGGATATTGGGATAACTAACCCCCATAAACACGACCGGGATCGATTTAGCGAGGGGATGCCTGCTACTTATCAAAGCGTTCAAGGCTTGATCGTCATTGACCAGAATAATATCCGGGTTCCATGTCGATAACTCATTCAGTTTCTTGAATAATTTCTGTCGCTGTTGCTTCTCCGAATATTGCTCACAATCCAAATAAAAAGAATAGACACTCGCATGTATCCCCTTCTTCCGCAAATCACTCGACATGATTTCCTTCATCTTCTCATAGGCGGGAAAATGTTTTTCGTAAGATTGAATCACGAGTATACGCTTCTCCTCCGATAAGTCTGTAGAGGATTTACATGATATACAGGTAACAAAGAGAAATATGATGGAATTATTCCAAATAAGCGCTTAGCTGGCATATCGTTCCTTTAAGGTGTTTTCTATGACTTTACAAAACTAAAGATTTATTTCGTACATTTGAGCATATTTTTCACGAAATACAATCAAAACATCAAATATATGAAACAAGAAATCCAACTGAACGAACACAACAAGCAAGAGTATCCTCCTATGCACACGGCGGAACATATCTTAAACCAGACAATGGTACGGATGTTCGGATGTCCCAGATCCAAGAACGCACACATAGAGAGGAAGAAGTCTAAATGCGATTATCTATTGGCGGAAGAGCCCAGCGCGGAGGTCATGGCCGAGGTTGAGAAGAAGATAAACGAGGTGATCGACCGGCACCTGCCCGTAACCATCGAGTTCATGCCAAAAGAAAAGGCCGGCGGTATCGTGGATTTAAGTAAATTGCCCGATGATGCCAGCGACACATTACGTATCGTACGCATAGGCGATTACGATGCCTGCGCATGTATCGGATCGCACGTGGCGAATACATCCGAGATCGGACATTTCAAGCTGTTGAATTACGACTATGCTGACGGGAGATTACGGCTACGTTTCAAATTGGTATAAAATTTAAAGCAAGCGCAAACGGTCAAATAAAAATATTTTATGTAAGTTTGCAAGCGATTAAAGGAACATTTTAATACAGACATTAAATACAATAGTTATGCAAACAATTGACAATTTCAATTTTGCCGGCAAAAAGGCATTTGTAAGAGTTGACTTTAACGTTCCATTGGACGAAAACTTCAACATCACCGACGACACTCGTATGCGTGCCGCTCTTCCTACATTAAAGAAGATCTTAGCGGATGGTGGTAGCGTAATTATCGGTTCTCACCTAGGTCGTCCGAAAGGCGCTACTGATAAGTTCTCCTTAAAGCACATATTGAAGCACCTTTCTGAGTTGTTAGGCGTAGATGTTCAGTTTGCAAACGACTGTATTGGCGAAGAAGCCGGCGCTAAGGCTGCCGCTTTGCAACCGGGCGAAGCTTTGTTGCTTGAGAACCTTCGTTTCTACGCTGAGGAAGAAGGCAAACCAAGAGGTTTGGCTGAAGACGCTTCTGACGAGGAGAAGAAGGCTGCCAAGAAAGCCGTTAAAGAAAGCCAGAAAGAGTTCACGAAGAGATTGGCCTCTTACGCTGACTGCTATGTAAACGACGCGTTCGGTACCGCTCACCGTGCTCACGCTTCTACGGCTTTGATCGCTGACTACTTCGATACGGACAACAAGATGTTCGGTTATTTGATGGAGAAAGAAGTGAAGGCTGTCGATAAGGTTATGAACGACATCCAACGTCCGTTCACCGCTATCATGGGTGGTTCTAAGGTTTCCTCCAAGATCGAGATCATCGAGAACTTGTTGAACAAGGTAGACAACTTGATCATCACGGGTGGTATGACTTATACTTTCACGAAAGCGCAAGGCGGTAAGATCGGTAAGTCTATCTGCGAGGACGATAAGCTGGATCTTGCTCTTGATTTGATCAAGAAAGCGAAAGAAAAAGGCGTAAACTTGGTATTGGCTGTTGACGCTAAGATCGCTGACGATTTCAGCAACGACGCTAAGACTGATTTCGCTCCGGTAGATCAGATTCCTGATGGTTGGGAAGGTCTTGACATAGGTCCGAAGACCGAGGCTATCTACGCTGACGTTATCAAGAACTCTAAGACGATCCTTTGGAACGGTCCTACGGGTGTATTCGAGTTCGAGAACTTTACGCACGGATCTCGTACGGTTGGCGAGGCTATCGTTGAGGCTACGAAGAACGGCGCTTTCTCTTTAGTAGGTGGTGGCGACTCTGTTGCTTGCGTTAACAAATTCGGTTTGGCTAACGGCGTATCTTACGTTTCTACAGGTGGTGGCGCTCTTCTTGAGGCTATAGAAGGTAAGGTTCTTCCGGGTATCGCAGCTGTAAAAGGCGAGGCTTACAAATAATCAGATAAGTAAGTGATTTAATAAGAAATCCCCCGGGACGCTCGGTATTCATCGAGATGTCCCGGGGGATTTTCTTTGATTTAGTTCCGTATTAATCTTGTTTCAAGATCAAGGCGGAAGAGGCGCTTACGGTAGTTTTACCCTGTACGGAACCTTTACCGTCCAGATAAATCCGACCGTCTTTACAAACCGGAACCCATGTTCCTTCCGGCAGAGAAACCGTTACCGCCTTCCGGTTCCCGTTAAAGATAACCATAATCTTCTTCCAACTATCCCCGTTCGCATGTTCCCCTAAGGTATACGCTACGACACCGGGCTGGTTCACTTCTTGGAATTGAAGGGCCTCCCTCACTCCCTCGGCCGTGGCGATACGGAAAGCCGGGTGCGACTTACGAAGGGCGATCAAATCCTTGTAATAGTTGAAAACATCCTTGTTTTTTGCCTTCAAAGACCAGTCGATCTCATTGATTGAATCGGGCGATTGATAGCTGTTATGTACGCCCTTCTTATCGTGCAGCAACTCCTCTCCTGCCCGCATGAAGGGTACTCCTTGCGAGGTGAAGATGATGGTCTGGGCCAACTTGCCGAATCGTATCAACTCATCCGGGGTAGCGTCTTTCGGGGCCGAGAGCTTCAACTTATCCATCAAACAAAGATCATCGTGGCAAGAGACATAGTTGATCACTTGCGTAGGCTTGTTCGCATAAGGCGCTTTGCAATATAATATTTGGTTATAGTCGATTTGCGGATGGCGGATAGCGCCTACGATACCGAACTTAATAGACTCCTCGTTACCTTCCGGCTTTCCGGAGGCGAAACCGGCCTGTGTAGTCTCGAATACGCTTCCTTTTAAAGCATCCCGCAGGTCATCGCTAAATACGGCCACATCATTCAGTTTCGGGGCGTTTACCTTGATCGCCCTCTGATCCTCCGGTAGCGGGGAATCGCTGGCGGTCCAGCCCTCGCCGTATACGAAGATGGAAGGATCTAGTTTGGTTAACTCGGCTTTTACCTCGTTCATGGTCTCTACGTCATGGATGCCCATCAAGTCGAAACGGAAACCATCCACATGGTATTCCTCGGCCCAATATTTCACGGACTCCACAATATAGCGGCGTACCATCGCCCGCTCCGAAGCGGTCTCATTACCACAGCCGGAGGCATCCGAATAGCTTCCGTCCGGTTTATGACGGTAGAAGTAACCGGGGACGGTCAAGCTGAAATTCGACCCGTCACCCACAAAGGTATGATTGTAAACCACGTCCATGATCACACGGATACCATTCCGGTGCAACCCCCGCACCATCTCCTTGAACTCACGAATACGAGCCTCGGGATTGTAAGGATCGGTGGAATAGCTCCCCTCGGGGGCGTTATAGTTCTTGGGATCATATCCCCAATTGTACACATTATCTTGCAAGCGAGTCTCGTCCACCGAGCCATAGTCATAGGAAGGAAGGATGTGGACATGGGTAACGCCCAACTCCTTCAGATGATCCACGCCGGTAGCCACGCCGCCCGGACCTTTCGTGCCGTTCTCCGCCAAGGCGAGAAACTTACCTTTATGCGTCACGCCGGAGTTCGCGGCGATCGAGAAATCCCGATGATGCATCTCGTAGATGATAATATCGGAGAAGCTTTTCAACTCGGGAGATTTATCCGCCTCCCAGCCCTCCGGATCGGTAGCCGCCCAATCGATCACGGCCGCACGGTTTCCATTCACCCCGACGGCTTTCGCCCAGATACCGGGAGTCTCATCCAGCCATTTATCGCCGATACGGATCTGGAAGGTATAGAAGGAACCTTTCAGATCCTCGCTCACGGAGATACGCCACGTACCCTTGTCCGAGGATTTCATCGGCAACTGGCGGATAGGCTCCCCTCCCTCACCGGAGGCGTAAAGATTCAAGCGGACTTCTTCCGCCGTCGGGGCCCAAAGGGTGAACACGGATTTCGTGGGGGAATAGAACAACTCCAGATCGTCTCCCTCATAGGAAGGGTATTCATCAAAGGATTTGTATTCTTTCGGTGAGTTGCAGCTAAGCAACAGCGACAGGTATATAGATACCGGAACTAAGTGTCTCGTCATGGCTGATTCAGTAATTTGTTTTCAATCACAAAGATAGAAGATTCGAATCGGATTCGCCAACGAAACAGAAAAGAAGAGGCGAAAAATCTACCGCAAACGTTTTCGCCTCTTTCGCTCATTCATGCTATATTAGAACGGAACCTCGTTACTGCTACCTTGACTCAAGAAGTCAGCTCCCGCCGATGGGATCGGGGGCATCGGGTCTCCACCGTTCATGGTCGAGGAGAATTCCCTTACCGCTATATCTTCCTCTACGTTCATAAACTTGGCGAACTCGCTCTTAAAGCGCAGCCGGACATCCCCCACGGCACCGTTACGATGCTTGGCGATAATGATCTCGGCAAGACCGATCAGAGAATTTCCCCGCTCATCTTCCGTAATCTTATAATATTCGGGACGGTGGATGAAACATACCATATCGGCATCCTGCTCGATAGCTCCGGACTCACGCAAGTCGGCTAGCTGCGGACGCTTACCTTCCACGCCTTGACGGGCTTCCACACCACGGTTCAACTGCGACAAGGCGATGATCGGGATATTCAATTCCTTGGCCAATCCCTTCAACGAGCGGGAGATCGTACTCACCTCCTGCTCACGGCTACCGAAGTTCATACCGCTGGCGTTCATCAACTGAAGGTAGTCGATAATGATACATTTAATGCCATGCTCACGCACCAGACGACGGGCTTTCGTCCGCAGCTCGAAGACGGACAAGCTCGGGGTATCGTCCACGAAGATCGGGGCGTCGTAAAGCTCCTTGATCTTAAAATCCAGCTGTTCCCACTCGTAACTCTCCAAGCGTCCGCTCTTGATCTTCTCGCCCGGTATCTCGCAGACATTCACGATCAGACGGTTTACCAACTGCACGTTACTCATCTCGAGCGAGAACAGGGCGACAGGCGTATTGAAATTCACCGCCATATTCTTCGCCATGGAAAGGACGAAGGCCGTCTTACCCATGGCCGGACGGGCGGCGATAATGATAAGGTCTGAATTCTGCCAACCGGAAGTCATCTTATCCAAGCCCTCGAAGCCCGTACGCAATCCGCTCAGACCTTCCTTCTGGAGGGCCGCCTTTTGCAACATCTCCATAGCGTCCTTGATGACGGGGTTGATCTGGGTGACATCCTTCTTTACGTTACGTTGAGAGATCTCGAACAACTTACCCTCCGCCTCTTGCATCAGGTCCTCTACATCGAGCGTCTCATCAAATGCCTTTCCTTGGATCATCGCCGTGAAAGAGATCAACTCCCTCGCCAGATATTTCTGGGCGATGATACGGGCGTGATACTCGATATGGGCGCTGCTGGCCACCTTGCTGGTAAGTTGAGAGATATAGAACGGTCCGCCTACATCCTCCAATTCTCCCCGTTTCTTCAATTGCTCCGTTACGGTAAGCATATCCACGGGACGTTGGCTCAACGCCAAGTCTACGATAGCGGCATAAATCTTCTCATGCGCTTTCTCATAGAAACATTCCGGCTTCAAGATCTCGCTGACGATCGAGTACGCGTCTTTCTCCAGCATCAACGCACCCAACACAGCCTCCTCCAACTCACGGGCCTGTGGCTGAAGACGCCCCATATCGGGGAGCATCTCCACAGGCTTTTTCCTTCCTCTTCCTGTATTTCTTGTTCCTTCTGCCATCATTCTTTCTATTTGGGGAGTCAAAGGTAATATCTTTTACCCATTTCTGAAAAAGATTCTTTATATTTAGGAATTAAAACCTGTCGAATCATGAAAGCGTATTTTATCGGATTAGTTATCATGGGAGGTTGCCTATTATACGGCTGCCATACCAAACAAAAGAAAGGGGAAAACAGTAGCGACTACTCAGCCGACTCCCAATCCATAGCACGGCAAGATTCCCTACCGTTACCGACTGATACCCATGCCGCATCTTCAGTTTCCACGGAAGGATGGACCGCCAAGCAGATACGGGACAGCATAGAATTGTTCTTCGGCAAGGAATACGATACCCTTCCCCCGCATCTCCGGAAGATCCGCGGCAACCTGACCTCCCTCTGGAACACGGACGACTCCGTCTTCCTACAGCTTATCATAGCGGAGAAGGAGTATGTGGAGGCTTTCAAGACTTACGTATTCAATTCACCCCTCATCCGGATCGGCGGAGGCCCTTACGACCGGCCACCCGAGGAAGCTATCAGCATGGACACCACCCACTTCTCCATGCGAGTAAGACCGAACGTCTACCCAACCAACATCGAGCGGATCGAGATCGCTATCACCAACCATACCGACCTGGAAGGGATGGGAGGCGAAGAGTATTTCATCGAGCGTTTCGACGGGAGGGCATGGAAAGGAATCCCGCAACCCACCGCCTTCGTCGCTCTCGGCTATCCGATCTTTCCTAACCAGACAAGAGACGATTTCTCGGCCACCTTGATGCCTGAGCTCAAGGAAAACCCTCCGGGATTGTACCGGGTGCGCAAGACCGTCATCACCGGACAGGGCGCCGGCATCGTCCATTATCCTTTGGCCGCCACGTTCTACCTATCCGATAACCCGGAAGATTATGAGGAATACACACGCTTCGCCAGCCGGCTCCACGAGCCTCGCCCCATGGCCGAGTTCAAGGGAGGAAGAGAAGCCATGATCCGTTTCTTCGAACAAAACCTGCGTTATCCCGAATCTTATAAAGGTACGGGCACGAAGGTACGACTCTTCTACTCCTTCACGATCGATTCCTTAGGAATGTTACAGAATCCCGTAAGCCTACCCGAGAATATACTGTATCCTCGCGATACGGGGAAAACCTATGATGAGTTCCGCGATGAAGCCTTACGGGTACTCCGGTTGATGCCCGCATGGGAACCCGCCGTAAACCGTATCCATGGTCCGGTCAGCATAGATACCGGGCTCTTCTTCTACTTCAACGAAGAGGGGAAATGCGGGATTGAATAAACGGTCAGTACTGCCTAAGAAGTATTGGAGTACTTCTTAGGCAGTACTCGGGTACTTCCATGAAAGTACTCCAGTACTATTACCAGAAGTATCGCAATACTCTCAGAGAAGTAAGCCTATGCTAACGTAAACTGGCAACAATATTGCTGTCAGCATACAGCGACATAACTTTACTTACGTAAAAAAGTATTATCTTTGCGCCGTAAAAAGTAATTTTCAAATTATGGACGACAGTATCCCGCTAGAAACAGAACAGAGTATGAACTAACGAGGCGGAGGGTTTCATTGATCCTCTGCTCGGATTAAACACGAAAGGAGGCAATAATGAGACAATTTCTTTATTGTGAGGCCGGTTATGTGGAGAAGAACCAATGGCTTCCTAACAGTTGGGTAAACGTAGAGTGCCCGACTCCCGAAGATCTTCAATTCTTGATGGATCGATTTAACGTACCCGAATCATTCTTGAGCGATATAGCCGATACGGACGAACGTCCCCGTATCGAGTACGAGGGGAATTGGTTGCTTACCATCTTACGTATCCCGTTGCAGAACCAAGATCATGACATCCCGTTCAATACGGTGCCGATCGGTATCATCACGAACAATGAGATCATCGTAAGCGTATGTTACCATAAGACGGACTTGATCCCCGATTTCATCCGTTATACCCAACGGAAGGAACTCCAGATTAAAAACAAGTATGAGTTGATCCTCCGGCTGATCCACTCATCGGCCGTATGGTTCCTTAAATACCTGAAACAAATCAATTACGCCGTCACCGAGGCGGAAAAGGCGTTGGAGAAAAGCATCCGCAACGAGGATCTGCTAGCGTTGATGAAGCTGGAGAAGAGCATGGTATTCTTCAACACCTCCATCCGCGGGAATGAGGTGATGCTGGCCAAGCTCCAGAATATTTTCCAAGAGCCGGAATATATCGACAAGGATTTGGTGGAGGACGTGGAGATCGAGTTGAAGCAGGCCCATAACACGGTAAATATCTATAGCGATATTCTTACGGGTACGATGGACGCTTTCGCCTCTATCATCTCCAACAACGTGAACACGATCATGAAACGTATGACATCACTTTCCATTATCTTAATGGTTCCGACATTAATCGCTAGCTTCTACGGGATGAACGTCCCGATCTACATGGAGGATATGCCGCATGGTTTCGTGGTTATCATCTTGCTCTCGATCTTGCTATCCGCTACGGCCTTTTTTATATTCAGGAAGATCAAATGGTTTTAGGATATCAAAAAATAAACCGGACGCAGATCACCCGTGCTTGTCGGTGTCATCTGCGTCCGGTAAATATCAAATTCGGTATATCTTTATCTTGGCTTACTTATGCGTATCCTCGAGGATATAACGCAAGGTTCCGGCATTTACCAAGTCCTCTTGCGAGATGGTGTAGCCCTTTAGCTTTTTATCGCCGGCGAAAACGTCCTTGATATAGATCGCTTCCGGATTACTATGCTTAGACTCGATTACCAATTCGCCTTTAGGATAGAATTTCTTGTCGAGCTGGATCGTAACCTTATCGAAAGTCGGGGAAGTCAATACATAGTTCACGTCGCCCGGACAAGCCGGATAGAAGCCCATCATGGAGAAAATAGCCCAAGCGGACATAGTGCCTGTATCCTCGTTACCCGGGACACCGTTCGGGGCGTTATGATAGCAATCCTTCAACAACTGACGGACCAACTTCTGAGTACGCCAAGCCTCTCCCTTGAAATAACTAAACAAATAAGGATAAGCGATATCCGGCTCGTTGGCGGGATCATAATTGCCGTCATCGAATACCTTCTGCAAATGATCGACAAATTTCTTATCGCCTCCCATCAATTTGGCCAGTCCCTTGATATCGTGAGGAACATAAAACGTATAATTCCATGCGTTGCCTTCATGGAAACCGGGACTAGGCTCGAAGTTCTCGCCTTGTTTCGGATCGAACGGAGAGTAGAAAGTGCCGTCCGGCAAGATAGGACGCAGCGTTCCGAACTCCTTGCTATAATAATGTTTGTAACCTAAAGAACGGTCACGGAATAACTTGGCATCCTCTTTCTTACCCAAGGCTTGAGCGAAATTAGCCAAGTTCCAGTCGGCGATATAATATTCCAGCGCATGAGATACGGAGTTATCGTATTGCTCACGCAAAGGAACATAGCCCTTGCTGAAATAATCGTTCGCGTCCGGACGAAGCAGGTTGAACTCTCCCGGGGTAGTAGCGCCTTTACGCATCGCCTCATAAGCGGTTTGCTCATCAAAGTCACGCAAGCCGCGCATCCATGCGTCTACGATATACGGGATCGAGGGATCGCCCTCCATCGTAAAGGTCTCACGTCCGTAAAGCTCCCATTTCGGTAACCAACCGTTTTCCCGGTACATATCCAGCATCGTACGGATAATATCTAATTGACGCTCCGGATAGAGCAAGGTCATCAGGGTACTTACGTTGCGGTACGTATCCCACAGGGAGAAGACCGTATAACGGTTTCCGGTGGTATGGCCTACTTTCAGGCTCTCCATCATCGGGTACTCGCCGTTCACGTCTTGCAGGATATTCGGATGGATCAGCAAATGATACATACCGGTATAGAATATCGTTTTCTCGTCTTTCGTACCTCCTTCCACTTGTACCTTGGAAAGATCCTTGTTCCACATCGTGCTAGCCGCCGTACGGACCTTGTCGAAATCGAAGCCGGGCTGCTCCGTATTCATGTTCAGGCGGGCGTTCTCGATGCTCACGTACGAGATACCCATCTTCACCTCGATAGCCTCGCCCTCGTCCGTATCATAATCGAACCATACGCCGATGTCGTCTCCGCTCATCTCACGGGTATAACTGGTATATAACTTATACTTGCCGGAGTAGATATCCCATTCGGCCTCTACCCCCTTCATCTCACGTTGTTTCTTCCAATAACCCATCTTCTTCGGGGCCTTGTTTACCTTCATCACGAAGTAAACCGGGAATACGGCTTGTGGATTATAGCAGAACGTACCTAAAAGCTTACTCCCCTCGATCTCCGTATCATTCACGATACGTACCGTAGCGCCGGTCTCGTTCGTCAAGCCCTCGCCTAGGTTCAAGAGGATATGGCTCTCCCCTTTCGGAAAGGTAAAACGGCTCAAGCCCGTACGCATGCTGGCAGTAGCCTCCGCCTTGATATTATACTTGGTCAAGGTATTGCTATAATAACCGGGATGAGCCACCTCGTCCTTGTACTCACTGCCGTAAGCCTTATAGTCCACGTTCAACTCGCCCGTCGTCGGCATCAATAGCAAACCTCCCAGCTCCGGGCATCCCACGCCGCTCAAGCTGCCGTGGGCGAATCCCGTAAAGAATTTATTGTCTGCCGAGTAAGGAGTAGACCACCATTGACTATCCTTGTCAAAACGGTTCTTCTCCGACCCCATGACGTTGAAAGGAACCACGCTCATCATACCCTGCGGACAAACCGCACCGGGATTCGTCGTACCGTAATTGCTCGTACCGATGAAGGGGTTCACATAATCTACCGGTTGCTGCGCCGTAGCGAACAGACTGCCACACAACAGGAAGGTCATTAACTGTTTCTTCATTTGATAAATGTATTTTAGTTGATAATTAATTGATTCATACTTACCAGATCACGATCTCATCCGTGAAGATGAAACCCTTATTTGCCTCTTTTGCCTTGATACGGATATAACGGGCTTTCCAATCGCCGTTAAACGTATATTCCTGAAAAGACAGGTCTTTATCCGTATTGGATATCGTAGTAGGGATAACTCCCTGCGAGATATAGCTCTCCCCGTCTTCCGATGTCAGCAACTCCACCTCTCCCGGTTGGTACACGCCCGGGCCGATCAATTGCATAAAGCGGGACGATACCTTATGGATATCCGTCACCTCGCCCATGTCCACCACGCAATCCAAGTCATTCAAATAACCCTGCCAACGGCCGTCCAGATAAGTCAAGCCTCCCCTATAGCCGTCCAGCAAGGCGTTCATGCCACCCGCCATATAACCGCTATACAGCTTACTATTATAATGTATAGGCTTATTGATACCCCGGTGATAATCCACCTTCTTCTCGGTAGGCGTTCCTTGAAGCTGCCCGTCACGGAAAATAGCGGCCTTGATATCAGCGGAGTCTTTCACCACGATCGGGCCGTTATAGACCCGGGAAGAGGCGGCGGGAATAGAGCCGTCTGTCGTGTAACGTATCTCCGCCGGATATTTCTCCGCATCCAACATGACCTTGATCTCTCGCCGCAAGGTATCTACCTCCATCGTGGTCTCGATCTCGTCCGAGAGCGTGAACGTATTGATACCCATCCGTTGCAGAACCGGGATATTCGCGTTCATACGAGGCTTAAAATCCTCCCAACTACGATCCTCTTGCGGAGTCCATCCGATCTCGGCGACCGCCAAGGCACGAGGGAACATCATATACTCCAAATGTTTCTCATCCTTGATATACTCCGTCCATGTATTCGCCTGCACCCCTAGGATATGCTTACTTTCCTCGGCAGTCAACGAATCCACAGGCACTGGATTATAACTGTACGCCCGCTTGATCGGCGTATAACCGCCGATGGCATACGGCTGTGTCTTCGGATCGGCTTGATAGAAATCGAAATACATATAACCACCCGGTGTCATGACCACGTCGTGTCCCATGCGGGCGGACTTGATTCCCCCTTCCTCGCCCCGCCAAGACATGACGGTAGCCTCCGGAGCCAAGCCCCCTTCCAGAATCTCATCCCAACCGATCAATTTGCGGCCTTTGGAAATCAGGAATTCCTCGGCACGATGAATCATATAGCTCTGCAACTCATCCACGTCCTTCATCCCATTCCGGCGCATCAAGCCTTGACATTTCGGGCAGGTCTTCCAAGCTCCCTTCCCGGCCTCGTCTCCCCCGATATGGATATATTCGGAAGGGAACAACTCGATCACCTCGGACAATACATCCTCCATAAACGTAAACGATTTCTCGTTGCCGATGCAGAAATCACCCGTCGTATAAGGTTTGCCGGCACAACTCAACTCCGGGTACGCCACGAACACCTCGTCCGAATGCCCCGGGAATTCGATTTCCGGTATTATATTAATATGCCGGGCCGTAGCGTAATCCACGATCTCACGGATATCTTCTTTCGTAAAATAACCGCCATATGCCCCCGGAGTTCCTTCCGGCAGATACTTGCGATCCTTTCCATCCCACCATTTCTGCCAATCGGATTCCGTACGGAAAGCCACGTCCGTAGTCAGTTTCGGGTATTTATCCATCTGGATACGCCAACCACCGGCATCCGTTAAATGTATATGAAGCGTATTCAATTTATAATAAGACATGACGTTTAATAACTTCATCACCTCCTCTTTCGGGAAGAAATGACGGGAGACATCCAGATGCAAGCCACGATACGGGAAACGGGGATTATCTTGGATCGATACGCAAGGAATCCCTTTCGACGTATACAGCTGGCGCAACGTTTGTTCCCCGTAAAACAATCCGGATTTAGAGGCGGCTCTCAACTCGATCCCCTTCTTGGTCACATTCAACGCATATCCCTCCGGATTTCCGCCATTGAAAGACTCATCGACCACGTAACGGATCGTACCCGATTGATCATTCCCGAATACGAGATTACTATCTACTTTGAAATAACCGCCAGTCACCTCGATATGGGCCGGCTTAGGGATTAAATTCACCTGCGGAACCTCCTTGGGAGCACAGGAAAAAAGTAGCGAGGAACAAGCGAGAGCAAGTCCGGTTACTTTCATGCAAGACCGTTTTGGCAACGTCATAATACTTATTTTTTAGTTGTGTTATTCTTGGTGTGTAAATATACAACAATAATAGACAATATCAAAAAAGCGGAAAGACTATCGTCTCCCCGCTTCAGAGTTATTTTAAGATGTATATCTTCTAAAATTAACGTCTAGGAATTGCTTCTTTTACAACCATCTGACGACCTTCGTACTCAGCTTGGTTTAATTCCTCGATAGCTTTTTGAGCCTCGTCTACGTTAGGCATTTCAGCGAAAGCAAAACCCTTAGAACGTCTAGTATCACGATCAACAATTAACTTTACTGAATCAACAACACCATACTCTTCTAATACTTGTTGCAAATCAGACTCTCTTACTCGATAACTCAAGTTTCCAATGTAAATATTCATACGAAAAAAATTAAAAATAAATTAATAATAAAACAAGTGATGTTAGTGAAGATCGATTTCTAGAAGAATATATTATCATTACTGAGAATAGAAACTCGAAGATAAAGAGCAAGACAAACTATCTTTTGTTTGTTGGCACAAAGGAAAGCATTCTTTTTGGATTACCAACTATAAAACCTAATTTATTTTCAAAATAATTCACTTTATCCTCAGAAGACTACTTATATGAGCTAACGAGACTACCTGCGTGAACCGCATAAAAAAGAAGAGAATCTAATTAAAGATCCTCTTCCCTATTTGAAAAAGCCGCACTGTAGATGTGAACAAACTCCGTATGACAGGATTTGAGTGCTTTGCCACCTTTGTAATCCGCCGTGCTAAGCATACCCCGAAGGGCGCGGCCCGCCATTGGCGACAAGAGCTATGTCTCGGAATTAAAATAAACTGATGAGTTTCCCAATCGAACAAGTGCGGCTTAACTCATTCCCTGTTTATCTTTTTCTTGTTACAAAGATATGTAATCGTATCGACATAACCAAACAAAAACAACAAAAAAAGAGCCTCCTTTTCGGGGAGGCTCTTTATTAACTATATAGCAAAAATCTTATTTTACTTTAGCTACGATAGCCTTGAATGCTTCCGGATGGTTAACGGCCAAGTCTGCCAAAACCTTACGGTTGATCTCGATACCGGCAGCGTGCAAAGCACCCATTAGGCGAGAGTAAGACAAACCTTCCATACGAGCGGCAGCGTTGATACGCTGAATCCACAAAGCACGGAAATTACGTTTCTTGTTACGACGGTCGCGGAAAGCATAAGTCAAACCTTTTTCCCATGTATTCTTCGCTACGGTCCAAACGTTCTTACGTGCACCATAATAACCACGGGTTAGTTTTAAAATCCGTTTTCTTTTTGCTCTTGAAGCAACATGATTTACTGATCTAGGCATAATTCTAATCTGTTTTGAATGTTAGCGTCATCTCTTAGGATGAACTTGATTGCTAAATGCATTCGGTTAATAAAAATCGTTATAAAACTCGCTTAATGAATAAAGATTACTTCATGCAAAGCATCTGCTTTACGTTGCTTACGTCAACACTAGCTACCAAACCCGTGTGAGTAAGATTTCTCTTTTGCTTCTTAGTCTTCTTTGTTAAGATATGACTCTTAAAAGCGTGTTTTCTTTTGATCTTTCCTGATCCGGTAAGGGCGAACCTCTTTTTGGCACCGGAATTAGTCTTCATCTTAGGCATTTTCCAATTATATTTTAATTATTAAACTTAACCTCCCTTCTATCAGGGACGGATTTTATTCTTCTGTTTTCTTATCACCCTCGCTTTTAGGCTTAGGTGTCGTGATCACTTTCTTTACAACTTTCGGAGCTGCGACCGTAGCCGGGGCTGAACCAGTGCCCGCTTTCTTCGGAGTAAGCATGATAATCATACGTTTTCCCTCCAATACCGGCAACTGCTCTACTTTTCCATAATCCTCCAAATCGTTGGCAAAACGAAGCAGCAGGACTTCTCCCTGTTCCTTGAAAAGGATAGAACGGCCTTTAAAGAACACGTAGGCTTTGACCTTCGAACCTTCCTCCAAAAATCCCTTAGCGTGCTTCAATTTAAAATTGTAATCATGATCATCTGTCTGAGGCCCGAAACGAATCTCCTTCACGACCACTTTCACAGATTTCGCTTTTTGCTCTTTCTGACGCTTTTTTTGCTGATAGAGGAATTTCTGGTAGTCGATTACTCTACAAACGGGGGGCGCAGCATTTGGTGAAATCTCGACTAGATCCATCCCCTGCTCTTCCGCTATTTTTAGCGCTTGAGCGATCGGATAAACACCCGTCTCAATATTGTCACCTACTAAACGAACTTCACGAACACGAATACGTTCGTTGATTCTATACTGTTCTTTCAGATTGTCATTCTTCATTCAAAAAGATTTATTCTCCTCGTTATTAGTTATTTAATCATTACTTTTTTTGCCAGCGATTCATCATTTCCTCTACCTCGCCATTCAAAAGCGCTGCAAAGGTAGCAATTTTCATCGAACCTTTATCACCTTCGCCCTGTTTTCTTACAGAAACTTCACCATTTTCTGCTTCTTTTTCTCCAACGATGAGCATATAAGGGATTCTTTTCAATTCATTGTCACGAATTTTACGACCGATCTTCTCATTTCGGTCATCTACGATAGCACGGATTTCCTGATTACCTAACTCACGTGCGATTTGCCAAGCGTAATCATTAAACTTCTCGCTGATCGGCATGATACATACCTGCTCCGGAGTCAACCACAACGGGAACTTTCCGGCGGTGTGCTCGATCAATACGGCAACGAACCGTTCCATGGAACCGAACGGCGCACGGTGGATCATAACCGGACGGTGCTTCTGGTTGTCGGCACCCGTATATTCCAATTGGAAACGTTCCGGTAAGTTATAGTCTACCTGAATCGTACCTAACTGCCAACGGCGGCCGATAGCGTCTTTCACCATGAAGTCGAGTTTCGGACCGTAGAAAGCGGCCTCTCCATATTCGATCTTAGCTTTCAAGCCTTTTTCCTCACAAGCCTCTACAATCGCTTGCTCAGCCTTCTCCCAATTCTCGTCGCTACCGATATATTTCTCACGGTTCACCTTGTCACGCAAGGAGATCTGAGCCTCGAAGTTCTCGAAATTCATCGTCTTGAATACGATCGAGATGATGTCCATTACGTTCAAGAATTCCTGCTTTACCTGATCGGGGCGGCAGAAGATATGAGCATCATCCTGCGTAAAGCTACGTACACGGGTCAATCCGTGCAACTCTCCGCTCTGCTCATACCGGCAAACCGTACCGAACTCAGCGAGACGCAACGGCAGGTCCTTATACGAACGAGGAGAGTTTTTATAGATCATACAGTGATGAGGACAGTTCATCGGTTTCAAGAAGTATTCCTCACCCTCCTCAGGTGTATGGATCGGTTGGAAAGAATCCTTTCCGTATTTAGCGTAGTGGCCGGAGGTAATATACAATAATTTATTACCGATCGGCGGACACATTACCTCTTGATAATTATAACGAGCTTGGATACGACGCAAGAACTCTTGCAGACGCAAACGCAAGGCGGTACCTTTCGGCAACCACATCGGTAAGCCCTTACCTACCGTATCGGAGAACATGAACAAGTCCATCTCCTTACCGATCTTACGGTGGTCACGTTTCTTGGCCTCCTCCAACAATGTCAGATACTCATCCAACATCTTCTTTTTCGGGAAAGTGATACCATACAAACGAACCAATTGCTTGCGTTTCTCATCGCCACGCCAATAAGCGCCGGCTACGCTCAATATCTTGACAGCTTTCAGATAAGAGGTATTCGGTAAGTGCGGTCCTCTACACAAGTCCGTAAAAGAACCCTGCGTATAGGTAGTGATCGTACCGTCTTCCAACTCACTGATAAGCTCTGTTTTATACTCTTCACCTCTATCGCCGAACATCTTCATGGCATCCGCCTTGGTAATGTCCTGACGTTTGATCTCTTCTTTCTTGGCTACCAGCTCAAGCATCTTAGCCTCGATAGCAGCGAAATCACCCTCTTTGATCACGGCCTCACCCGGATCCACGTCATAATAGAAACCGTTCTCGATCGCCGGACCGATACCGAATTTAATACCCGGATATAATTCCTGCAAAGCCTCTGCCATAAGGTGAGCGCTGGAATGCCAGAACGCATGTTTACCTTCCTCGTCTTCCCACTTCAAAAGTTTCACCGTAGCGTCGTCGTTGATAGGACGGCTTAAGTCCCAAACCTCCCCATTCACGCTTGCGGCTAGGACTTCCTGTGCCAAACGAGAACTAATGCTTTCCGCTATCTGCATAGCAGTCGTTCCCTTTGCATATTCTCTTACGGAATTGTCCGGAAATGTAATCTTTATCATATTCTATTCTCTAAAATTCTTTATATTCAGCCCACAAAGTTAATATTTCTTTTCTATCAGCGAAACATTTAACTCGAATAATTTGCGTTATCACCGGCTTGTCATTCGCTTGATGATACTATAGGCGTTGTAGATACCCAATTCCCCTGCCTTGCTCAAGTCGGCGATGCCCCGGTTCACGTCACCTTGCGACAGACGGGCTAACCCACGGTTGTAGTAAGCCTCGGCAAATTCAGGGTCCCGCTCGATCGCCTCGTTGTAATCAACGATAGCGGCACGGAAATCACGCTGGGCGCAACGCAGATTCGCACGGTTAAAGTAAGCGTACACAAAACCCGGGTTCAGCTTGATCACCATATCGTAATCCCTCATGATCTGCTCATGCTCATAGGCTCGCTTATTATCCTTCAGCATAGCGCTACGGAGGTCCACCGAGGTGTTGGCGTTTACCTGCGACTGTGCGGACTTACCAATATTCAAGTTCATTCCCGAGCCACTCAAGTCGTACGTATCCTTGCTAGCCTGCTGGGATTGGGTGTACATCAATTGCTTATAACGTTCCACGGCACGATTGAAATAAGCCATCGTGAACGACGGGTCTCGCTCGATCGCTTCCGAGAAATTCTTGATCGCCTCCGAGAAATCCTGCACCAACATGAAGTCCATCGCACGGCCAAAATAAGCGTTAGCGTTGTTCGGATCACGCTCGATCTCCGCCGAATACTCGTCGATGGAGGCGAAATGCACGGCGATTTGGTCCTCAGTCAAAGCGGCCTCCTCGTTCGTGATACGCAATTTACGCTTCAAGACCATCTGGCCATTGTAATCCTCCACCATCTTGTCGTAATAAACAAGTTTCTTTACGGGATCCGCCTTCTCGTAATAGGTCAAGACAAACTGGGGTTCCAGATCCACATGGACATTCCGGTCTTGTACACGCCCACGGACCTCACTTTGGTATTTACTTTTACGCTCCTGCTCCTTATCGTATACCACCAAGCGGTTGAACTTATTGATATTCTTATCGGATTGCTCACGAGTATTCTCCTCCGAATCGTCCGTCTTGGCATCTCCGTTCACCGCTGTATTGGAGCCAGAAGACGATGTCTTCGGGAGCTGTCCGTTCTTGGCCTGCTCCTCCATCTTTATGGCTGCCCAATAATCACGATCTGCCCCCACGTTATCCCCCAGCTTACGCTTTGCTTCCGAACGGCTCACAAAGCCTGGCAGGAAAGTAGGATATTGCTTCAAGACCACGTCGTAATCCTGCACGGCCCCCCGGTAGTCGCCCGTCTCGAAACGGAGCAACGCACGGTTGTAATAAGCCATATAGTTATCTGGCTCTTGCTGGATAACGACATCGAAGTCCTCGATAGCCCGGTTATTATCCCCGACTTGGAACCGAAGCAAACCTCGGTTAAACCGTGCGATCAAGTTCCGGCTATCCATGCTGATCACCTGATCGTAATCGGCCATCGCACCTCTCAAGTCATTCATCTGATAACGAACTAGCCCCCGGTTAATATAATATCCGCTCTCACGGGTATCCAGACGTAGAGCCTCGTTCAAATCGGCCAAAGCGTCCTTGTAATCATCCATTTGATAATGAAGGATCGCACGATTGCCATACGCCGGCGCATAATAAGGATCCATCTCGATCGCCTTATTATAATCGGCCAAGGCTTTCAACGTATCCCCTTTCTCCAGATACATAGCGCCCCGTGTCATATAATTCATGGAATATTTCGGATGGGCGGTCATTAAATCATCGAATGTCTTCTCCGCCCCGTTGTAGTCTTTTTTCTGGATAAAAGCCACCGCCATATTCACCAGCATCTGCCGGTCCTCGGGTTTGAACTCAAGTCCTTTCTGGTAATCGTCGATCGCCTCGTCGTATTTCTCCTGACTTTGACGGGCGATGCCGCGAGCGTAATACGCTTGCGTTAAAAAAGGGTTCCGCTGAAGACATAAAGTACAGTCTTCCTCGGCCCCCTTAAAATCGTCCAGATTTATCTTCGCCACCGCACGATAGAAATAGGGTTCCGCCAACCAAGGTTTGGATTTGATAACCTGATTGAAGTACTGAATGGAAAGAACATAATCCTCAAAATAAAGGGCGTTCCTACCAATGGCCAATACACGGTCCGTATTAATCTGCGCAAAAAGCGAAATCGTAAATATCTGTAATATCAAAAAGAGTGTTGCCTTCTTCATCCTATTAAAAATGATTGAGAGGCAAAAATAAGTAAATTATCTTACTTAGACTCTATTTTTACCATTAAATGATTCTTCGTTATCTTATCACCTTCTTTTACATTGAGCTCGACAACGACTCCCGATATGGGAGCGACCACCCGGTTCTGCATTTTCATCGCCTCATGGATTAGCAGAAGTTGCCCGGCCTCCACAGCCTGTCCTTCCTCTACCATAATCTTGATAATCGTTCCGGGAAGATGAGAAACCACGTCACCAGCCGACGGCTTATGCCACATCGGTCGGTTCTTATACTTCGCTGTCAGCAACGTCTTATATTTACGTGCCGTCACCACAAAGTCTACATATTCTTCTTGCTGGTGTTTCTTTTCCATACTCTCATCAATTTAGAACGGAGGCAAACCATGCTTCTTGGCCGGTCTGTATTCCTCTTTTAGAATGGAAAGCTTCAGTGCGTGTAGCAATAATGAACGGGTTTCTTTCGGTTCGATCACAGAGTCGATAAATCCCTTGGAAGCCGCCACGTACGGGTTCGCGAATTTCTCGATATATTCTTTCACCTTCTCCTGACGCATAGCGTTCTGATCTTCCGCCTCCATGATCTCCTTGCGGAATATGATGTTAGCTGCGCCTTCCGGACCCATAACAGCGATCTCCGCACTCGGCCAAGCGAACATGAAGTCAGCGCCCAAGTGACGGGAGTTCATAGCTATATAACCTCCACCGTACGCCTTGCGCAAGATAACCGTGATCTTAGGAACAGTAGCTTCCGAATACGCATACAGAACCTTAGCCCCATGACGAATCACACCCGCATGCTCTTGATCTACGCCCGGCAGATAACCCGGCATATCCTCCAACGTGATGATAGGAATATTGAATGAGTCGCAGAAACGGATGAAACGAGCGGCCTTGTCAGCGCTATCACAATCAAGCACGCCGGCCAAAACCATCGGTTGATTGGCAACGAAACCTACCGTTTCTCCTGCCATACGACCAAAACCGATCACAATATTAGCGGCCCACAACTCTTGAATCTCCAAGAAGTCCGAGTCATCGACGATACATCTGATAACGTCTCGCACATCATACGGTTGTTTCGGGTCCGCCGGAACTACTTGCTCGATATTCAGCATAGCGGACGGCTCTTTCGGCTCAACCACTTTCGCACGCTCCTGATTATTCCAAGGGATGAAGCTAACCAAACGTTTCACCTGATCGAAACATTCTTGCTCGCTCAAGGCATAGAAATGAGCGTTACCTGTAGTCTCCGCATGAACACGTGCGCCACCAAGGTCTTCCATAGAGATATCCTCACCCAGCACGGTCTTGATAACGTTCGGTCCCGTGATAAACATCTTAGAGATGTTCTCAACCACAAACACGAAGTCCGTCAACGCCGGAGAATAAACGGCACCACCGGCACAAGGACCGAGGATCAAGGAAATCTGAGGGATCACGCCCGAGGCGATCGTATTGCGATAGAATATTTCACCATAACCAGCCAAAGCACCAACACCTTCTTGGATACGCGCGCCACCCGAGTCATTGATTCCGATGATCGGGCATTTCATCTTCAACGCATGATCCATGATCTTGGTGATCTTACGAGCATGCTGCAAACCTAACGAACCACCGGCAACCGTAAAGTCCTGCGCATAGATGCAAACCGGGGCACCAAAGATCGTACCCGTACCGGTAACCACACCATCACCCGGCAGAACCTTCTTCTCCATACCGAAATCACGGCCATCGTGTTTCACGAACATGTCATACTCATGGAAAGAGTTCTTATCCAACAAAGCCAAGATACGCTCCCGGGCAGTAAGCTTACCCATCGCCACCTGCTTTTCGATAGCAGCCTCACCACCGCCCATCTCGATAACGGCTTTCTTTTCCCTGAGGGCCTCAATGTTTTTACTTAAATCTGTCATATTGATTATTTATAGATTTATTATTTACCAACGGCTTTTGCCCGGTAAGAGCAACGAACCGTCCCTTTAATAATACTATTTAATTTGCCTTTGTTCAATTGACGGCGAATAGCGGAGACATTGTCGATAAAGACATGCCCCGTCAGATGCTCGCACTCATGCTGCACAATACGGGCGGCGAAACCTTCCACCACTTCCTCGTGCTCCTCCCAATTCTCATCCCAATATCTCACACGAACCGTTTTCGAGCGAGACACTTTCTCGTGTATACCCGGCAGGCTCAAGCAGCCTTCCTCCATAGCTATTTCCTCCTCGCTACGTTCCAAGAACTCGGGATTAATCAACGCACGCTTGAAACCCTTGCATTCAGGGAAGTCATCTCCCATCACATCACCGTCTATAACCACCAAACGGATAGACAAGCCCACCTGAGGAGCGGCAAGTCCTACCCCATCGGCATTATACATCGTTTCAAACATATTGGCAACCAACTGTTTCAAGTCGGGATAATCTTTAGGTACATCCTCAGCCTCTTTTCTTAGTACGGGCTGACCATATAAAAATACGGGTAAAATCATAAGTTATAACTGATATTTTTTACTTTCTAAATAAGCTTGCAAAATAATAACGGCGCTAATCTCATCGACCAATCCTTTATCTTGCCGTTTCTTTTTCTTTAAACCGCCTTCCAACATGGCCTTATGAGCTAAGACCGACGTGAACCGCTCGTCGTAATAAGTTACCGGGATACTTGGTATCGTCCTTTTCAGATGGGTCACGAACGCCTCCACATACTTCATGTTCTCAGAAGGCTCATTGTTCATTTGCTTCGGAAGCCCGACCACAAATAAATCCACCGGTTCCCGCGATATGTAATCCGACAGGTATTTCACAACCTCTCCACTTGGGACTGTCGCCACGCCGTTAGCGATCATTTGTAAAATATCCGTAGCGGCTATCCCCGTACGTTTCCGGCCGTAATCTATTGCAATTATTCTTCCCATCGAGCGCGAATATAGCATAAATATAAATACAGATTACACAAATCCGCAAAAAGTGTGCAACAAATCGGATTAATACGCATTCTTCTCTCCCTTGAACATATTCAGTACCGTAACCACAATAATCTTTAAATCAAGGAAAAACGTCCAATTCTCTATATACCACACATCTCTCTTCACACGTCCTTCCATCTGCTCCAGCGTCTTGGTCTCACCCCGGTAACCGGTGACTTGCGCCCACCCCGTTACTCCCGGTTTCACCAAATGCCGCACCATATACTTATCGATCAACGCCGAGTACTGCTCGGTATGCTTCAACATATGCGGACGAGGGCCTACCACGGACATATCGCCCAGCAAGACGTTCACGAACTGAGGGAACTCATCCAGATTCGTCCGGCGCAAGAAATCGCCGATCCGGGTCTTCCGAGGATCGTTCTTAACGGCCTGCAAGGTATCAGCCTGCGCATTCACCTTCATCGTACGAAATTTGAAACATTCGAAGTCATGCCCATACAATCCCGTACGTTTCTGCTTAAACAAGATCGGGCCGGGTGAGCTTAACTTGATCATTATACCGACCACGATGTACAGGATCGGATAAATCGTGAGCAAAATCACCAAAGAGAAAAATATATCGAACGTCCGTTTCAAGAACCGGTTATAGGCGGATTGCAAAGGCTCCCGGCGGACCGTCAGCAATGGGATCGATTCCATCACCTCCATCACCATACTCTTCTTTACATCCCGGTAAAACTCGGGCACGATATAGAAACGCACCATCTTCTTCTCGGCGAAATTCAGAAGCCGTACGATCTTTCCGTTGTTCGTACCCGGCAAGGTACAATAAATCTCATCGATATCATGCTCCAGCACATACGCTTCCACCTCACTCGTCTTACCCAAATAATTAGGTAAAACGTCTTTCAACGAGTCATTGTCATCAAAGAACCCCTTTACACTAAACCCATAGCTCAAATCATCTTTCATAACTTGGTAAAGCTCCATACCATTCTTTCCCGCACCCACAATCACCACCTTCTTAAAGTTATAGCCTTTTCGCCTATAAAACTTTAAGGATAAGCGCACAAAAACCCGCCAAAGCGAAAACAAGATGATAGAAACCCCGTAATAGACCAAGAGGAAGGTAGCCAGAATATCCCCTACATTCAAGAAGATCAAGCAAGTAGCGAATAAAAAGATAAGTACGGTAACCAATCCGAACGCCCGTTGCACAATCTTGTCGATAAACACGACCGCCTGATGCAATTGAATCGGGATAAAATATAAAGAGAAGAAATAACAGAAATTCAATAACAAAATAACCTCTCTCAAATTATAGGATATCGCTTCCGTGTATTTCGGGCCAAGCAGATGAAAAACGGCCATAAACAAGAGATTCAATACGATCAAATCTCCTACACCAATCAGCCATTGGATTAAATAACCATGTTTTTTGTTCAATATCATAGCAATTCGATAAATTCTCACAAAAGTAAGTATTTTTCGGCGCAAAAAAAAGGCCGCACTTAGAAGTACGGCCTTTTTAAAGTATTAATTCGTAAATTAATTATTAGCGCTCATAATTACTACACGGTTCCAGCTATTTTCGCCATAAGGTTGTTCGTCCGAACCTCTCCACTCGATAGTGATCTGGCTAGAAGAGATACCGTATTTATCGATAAGTTCCTTAGCGACCGCTCTAGCACGTTTCTCAGAAAGACCCATGTTATAATCAGAAGTACCCGTCTTCTTGTCAGCGTAACCAACTACCTTGATCGGAGCGTTGTTGTTCTTCATGAACTCAGCTGTGTTATAGATATTGATCTGCTGGTTCTTGTCGATCTTAGCGCTGTTGATGCGGAAATAAACCACATTGTCAACGTAGTTATTTACAACTTCAGTAACTGTCTCTTGGCACTCAGGGCAAGAAACCGGACGTTTGCTCAACTCATCGTTAGCAGCACGCAAAGAGTTGATCTGGCCGTTCAAGTCGTTCAACAAAGCGTAATCCATCGGCTCCAATACCTCGAAGTCTGTCTTACCCAATTTGAATGTCAAACCAGCGCTCAACTGAACGATACCATCTGTCAGGTGATTCATCTCGACACGGTTAAACTGCTCGTTCAACAAAGAACCTTGGATCTCAACATTCAAATCAACACGTTTGCTCAAACGGAAAGCGGTTAAGATACCAGCGTTCAACGTAGGAGACTCCGTTCTTGGACGATCATAAGACTCTGTAGTCTTGAAACGCTGCGCATAACCAAAACCGACCCAAGGAATCAAGCGGAACACTTTAGATTCTCTGTAAGGAGCCCAGAAGTTAGTAACATCCCACAACAAATCTACGTGAGCGGCTACATATTTATTATGTTGCATAAACTGTGCGCCATCACCTTCAAAACCGTGGATAATACCACCATTTAACTGGGTACGGAATCCTAAATACGGATTAAACCACTTACCAAAAGATACTTGTGGAGCGAAGTTTAAACGATTCTTGAAATCAGCCTCTCCATTTTGGTCTCCTAACAATACGCTGGCTCCACCCGCAATTGAAATAAACCAATTGTCGCGAGCTTTATTCTTCTTGAAATTAGTCTTATAACCAGCCTCATTGCTGAACCCCACCTGCGGTTGATATTCCTGTGCTGCCACAGAGAATACAAAACCTGATAACAAAGCTAAAAGTAAAACCTTAGTCTTCATATTTTCAACATTTTAATTAAACAATCAATTACCTAATATCTTAAAATTGGCACAAAATTAACTCTTTTTGTAATTACAACAAATAAAATCTTCAAATTGTTTCGAACTCACTCGAAATAGTTCAAAATTTTATAGCCCCCCTCTTTCAGATAAGACTCCTTCTTCATTAGTTTTATATCGTTCTTCATCATATCCTCAATTAAAGCCGCTAATGAATACTCCGGTTCCCACCCTAAACGAGTACGTGCCTTCGTAGCGTCACCGATCAGCAACTCTACTTCCGTAGGGCGGAAATACTGCGGATCTACTCCTACAACTTCCTCACCCACACGTTTCTTAAAGTTTTCCAGATAGGCATCACCAACCTTCTTGACGAACAATCCCTCGTCTATCGACTCTAAGATAGCGACCTCGTCTATCCCTTCTCCTTTAAAGCGGATTCCCACGCCAATTTCCTCAAAAGCCATACGGATAAAGTCCCGAATCGTGGTAGTAATCCCGGTAGCTATGACATAATCCGAGGGTTCATCTTGTTGCAAAATAGCGTACATGGCACGCACGTAATCTTTTGCGTGTCCCCAATCCCGTTTGGAGGAAAGATTACCCATATAAACCTTTTTTTGCATACCCAAAACGATACGTGAAACCGCCCGGGTTACCTTACGGGTCACGAATGTTTCTCCCCTTAATGGAGACTCGTGATTAAACAAGATGCCATTGGAAGCGTGCATATGATAGGCTTCCCTGTAATTCACCGTAATCCAGTAACCGTATAGTTTCGCTACGGCATAAGGGCTTCTCGGATAGAAAGGAGTAGTCTCCCTCTGCGGCACCTCTTGCACCAAGCCATACAACTCAGATGTAGATGCCTGATAAATACGTGTCTTCGGGATCAAGTTCAGCAAGCGGACCGCCTCTAGGATACGCAATACGCCCAAACCATCCGCATTCGCCGTATATTCGGGAGTGTCGAAACTTACTTTTACATGGCTCATGGCGGCCAGATTATAGATCTCATCCGGTTGAACCTCGCCAATGATACGTGTAAGATTCAAACTATCCGTTAAATCGCCATAATGCAGAATCAAATTACGGTTTTCCACATGCGGGTCTTGATACAAATGATCGATACGGTCCGTATTGAACATGGAAGAACGACGCTTGATACCATGTACCGTATATCCTTTCTTAATCAAGAACTCAGTAAGATAAGCCCCATCCTGTCCCGTAATACCCGTTATTAACGCTACTTTGCCCATTTCTCTAATTTTCAATTTTCAATTCTCATTTTTCAATTCCCAAGTACCATTCATAGAGTCGCTTCACGCCCTCCTCGATCTCGATCGTATGGCGCCAACCCAAGGCATGCAACTTGCTTACATCCGTCAGCTTACGAAGCGTACCGTCCGGCTTGGACGAGTTAAACCTCAACTCGCCCTCGAACCCGATCTCTCGCCGGATCAGTTCGGCGACCTCACGGATCGAAAGCTCGATACCCGTACCTATATTAATATGTGTATTCCGGACCTCGCCCTCCTTCTGGCGGACATCCTCGAAATCCACGTGTTCCATGATATAAACAGAAGCGTCGGCCATCTCCTCGCTCCATAAAAACTCACGAAGCGGCTTGCCGGTTCCCCACAGCTCCACCTCGCCCGGACAGATACCCTGTTTATCCAATACGGAGAGTATCTCCGGCTCGGAGGCCTTCCCAGACACGCCCTCTACCGGACGAATGTCCATATCCTTACGCAAGGCCTCCCAATCTCCTGTATGCAGGCATTTCGCCAGATGGATCTTACGGATCATGGCTGGCAACACATGCGAGGTCTCCAGATTGAAATTATCATTCGGCCCGTAGAGGTTAGTAGGCATCACGGCGATATAGTTCGTACCGTATTGCAGGTTGTAACTCTCGCACATCTTGATACCCGCTATCTTGGCGATCGCATAAGGCTCGTTGGAATATTCCAAGGGAGATGTCAGCAAGCAATCCTCCGGCATCGGCTGCGGAGCCTCACGGGGATAGATGCAGGTGCTTCCCAAGAATAATAATTTCTTTACATCGTTTTTCCAAGAGGCATGAATGACATTATTCTGGATCATCAAATTATTGTAGATAAAATCGGCACGGTACAGACTGTTCGCCATGATACCGCCGACGTGCGCCGCCGACAAGAACACATAGTCCGGCCGTTCAGCGGCAAAAAACTCGTTCACAGCGGCTTGATCCGTCAGATCCAGTTCCGCATGCGTACGAAGCAGAAAGTTCGTATACCCTTTGCTACGCAAATTATTCAGAATGGCGGAGCCTACCAAACCCCGGTGACCGGCAACAAATATTTTACTGTCTTTTTCCATCGATATCTCGTATTCTGAACTACTTCTACTTATTAATCAACCTCATCAAATACTGGCCGTACTGATTCTTAATCATCGGCAAAGCCACTTGCTCAAGTCGCTTCTCATCAATCCATCCTTGCTTGAAAGCGATCTCCTCCAGACAAGCCACCTTCAGTCCCTGTCTCTTCTCGATCACCTCCACGAAAGTAGATGCCTCAGACAACGAGTCGTGAGTCCCGGTATCCAACCAAGCGAATCCACGTCCCAATAGCTGCACTTTCAACTCCCCATCCTTCAAGAACCACTGGTTCACGGTAGTGATCTCCAGCTCTCCACGGGCGGAAGGCTTGATATTCTTGGCCACGTCCACCACCTTGTTCGGATAGAAATACAATCCTACCACGGCGTAATTCGATTTCGGTTCCTTCGGTTTCTCCTCGATACTGAGGACGTTCCCATCCGCATCGAACTCGGCCACGCCATAGCGTTCCGGATCGTTTACGTAGTAACCGAACACGGTCGCTTTTTGTTCGTTCTCCGCCTTGTCAACGGCCTCTTTTAACATACGGGTAAAGCTCTGTCCGTAAAAGATATTATCACCAAGCACCAAGCAAACGGAGTCATCGCCAATAAAGCGCTCTCCAATGATGAAAGCTTGCGCCAATCCGTCCGGCGAAGGCTGCTCGGCATATTCAAAACGAACGCCATAATCGGAGCCATCGCCCAGTAAACGACGAAAGCCCGGCAAATCCTGCGGGGTCGATATAATAAGAATCTCCCGTATCCCCGCCAGCATGAGCACGGATACCGGATAAAAAATCATCGGCTTATCATAAATAGGTAGAAGTTGCTTGGAAACTCCTTTAGTGATCGGATACAAGCGGGTACCCGATCCACCGGCTAAAACTATACCTTTCATATTCTTTCCATTTTGTTCGACAATACTCGCTTAGGATCGATTCCACACCGTCCCTAAAACTATACAAAGTTAAACAAATAATAATAGATTAGCGCATGGTTTTCAAAAAATCGTCCATATTCTGATACAATGGGACGCCATAGCGCGCACAAGTTAAGCGCACATTATCATACCGGTAAAAGCCGGGCTCGCAAATCACCCGCAACTTTCCGGAGCGCATAAACAGCCCCATCTCCAATAAAGTTATCGGGGATTTGCTGCTCGCCAGAATGTTCATGATAATCAGATCGGCTTTCTCCAGATGCTCCAGTTCCCAATTCACCTGATGCTCAAAATCGGACATCTCCCCGCTCAACCCTTTATCCCTACGAGGATTGAACAAGAGATACCGTCCCTCCGGAAGCGCTCGGAACCAGTCGCAGGTAGCCTTCTGCCAATCCACACTTTTCCCCATATCGATCGTGCCGGCCAAAAAGATTTTTTGGTATACTGCTTCATCCAAATCCTTATTTTCAGTATCGGGATACAAGACAACGACCTCAGATTGGGCAAACCCTCCCATCGGCACCAAAAACAAATATAATATACACAGTACAATATTTCTCGTATTCATGTCTCAAAGCTTACTTTTCAAGCAACAAACTTCGCAAAAAAACATGAATCCAACAAATACATTCACTTTAAATGTGGGCAACAGTCTTGTATATACTAATAGGATATCACGAGAAGTAGTACTTACTTGGACGGTGAAGTATATCTCCTAGGGTACTTGCAGTATATCTTCTCCAAGGAGAGGAGTATATGTACGTGTTTTTTCGAAAACACGTACATGTTTTTTGGAAGGACTCGGCATGTAGCAAAATCATGGGTTCAGCCCATAAATCGTAGCCTGTACGGCATGCGATAAGATATAGGCCGCAGGCGTGTCGTTTGAGGGGGAATAGCCTTTGGAGAGCCTCTGGATTACGGGTTCCTTGTTCGTGCCCAGTATCGGGACCAATAAGGGGGCGCCGTTCAAGATAAGCGGTCCCGTCATGGTGATCCGGTATTGGCCGGTAGAAGGTTGCTGGGATACCGCATAGTTACGGCTATCCGACAATAGCTCCATGGTGGTAGGGAAAATGGATGCCGTATGGGAATCCTCACCTACGCCGAGGATGATGCAATCGAACGTAGGCATTTGATTGAACAACGGCAAGAATTCCTTTACGACCCATGAATAACGCATCGCCTCGGTACCCGGCTCGTTCTCGCCCTTGATCCGGTGGATATGATCCGCCGGGATACACAAAGGCTTAAAAAGCAAATGATTCGCATGACCGTAATTACTATCCGGACTCGTTGGTGGAACGCAACGCTCGTCCACCCAGAAGAAACGGATGTTATTCCAGTCAATCTTATCCTTATACTCATCTACCCAGAGGGAAAACATATGCTTCGCCGTCTCCCCTCCCGAGAGCGCTAAGTTAAACGGAGCGAAGTCTTTGCGGCGAATCATCGCCATCATGTCCTCCGTCATCGACCGAAGCGCCTCTTTCATCTCATTATATCTCTTTATTTCCATAAAATTATCTTCTTTGGCAGGCGCAGACTTTCTTTTCCGCACCTAAAATAACAGTTTCCTCCGGTCCGTCCTCGCCCGGCTCATAGAAGAATAAGTTCTTCGAACCCTCCTCTTTCCAATGGAGCAAGATCGGATCGATAAATTTCCAGCTAGCCTCCAAAGCGTCGCTACGAGCATACAGGGTGGAATCGCCCAGCATGGCATCCAGCAACAGACGCTCGTAAGCGTCAGGAAGATAGCTCTTCGAGAGGGAATCGTAGCGGAAGTCCATGCTGACTTGCTTCACCTCGAAACCGGCTCCCGGCATTTTCAGCCCGAACTTCAAGGATATACTCTCGTTCGGTTGGATACGGATGGTCAATTTATTGCAGGAACCTCCCGAACATTGACCGACAAACAGTTGATGGGGCGTAGACTTGAAGTGGATCACTACCTCCGATGACTTCTCCGGCAACTTCTTTCCCGTATAGAAATAGAAGGGCACACCGCTCCAGCGCCAGTTATCGATAAAGAATTTCATCGCCACATACGTCTCGGTATTCGAGTCGGGAGCTACGTTCTTCTCTTCCCGATAACCGATATATTGTCCACGGACAACCATCTTATCCATATCCAACACCGTATACGGGCGTATGGAGCGGAATACTTTCACGATCTCGTCACGAATCGGTTCCGGCTCGAATATAGAGGGAGATTCCATGGCGATAAACGACATCAATTGCATTAAGTGATTCTGGATCATATCCCGCATCGCCCCGGCTCCATCATAATATTTCCCTCGATTCTCCACCCCCAAGGTCTCAGTAGCGCTAATCTCGATGGAATCGATATAATTATGATTCCACAATGGCTCGAAAATACCGTTCGAGAAACGCAATACCAAGATATTCTGCACGGTCTCTTTCCCCAGATAATGGTCAATACGATAAATCTCCTCCTCATGGAAGATATGTCGTAAATGATCATTCAACTGGCGGGCAGACTCCAAGCTGGTGCCAAACGGCTTCTCCACGATGATCCGCCGGAAACCATCCGGAGACTCGGTCTTGTTCAAACCACTCTCCAGCAAACATTGCGGGACGATCTCGTACATCACCGGCGGGGTAGCCAAGTAATAGATGATCTTATCCGGCAAGTCATGTTTCTCTTGCAAGAACTCGATGCGCTCACGCAATTTGTAGTATTCATCGGCGTTGGTGGAATCGAAGGCGAGGTAATAAACATTCTCCAAGAAGTCATCGATCAAGCCCTCGTCGTAGGTCTTTCCCTTCTGTGCCTCCAAGATATGCGTATGTTGCTCCGCACGGAACTCCTCATCGCCATAAGCGGTACGGGCGGCTCCCAAGATGCAGAAGCGGTCGGGTAGCAAGCCACGAACATATAACTCGAACAAAGAGGGAAGCAACTTGCGACTGGTAAGATCGCCCGACGCCCCGAATATAACTAATAATTGATTATCTGCTTTCTTCATGCCTTTATACGTTATAAGTTCCAGAAACCGTCTTTCCTCCCTCACCCGTCCAGTTGGTATGGAAAAACTTACCACGCTCCCAATCGACCCGCTCATAAGTATGAGCCCCGAAATAATCCCGCTGGGCCTGAATCAAATTAGCGGCGGAATGCGGGGTAGACAGTCCATCGAAATAGCTCAACCCCGAGCTCATCGCCGGCAAAGCCACTCCATGCAAGGCACCCTCGGCTACCACTTGCCGCCAAGCCAACAAGGAAGACTCGATCTTTTGAATAAAGAACTCATCGAATAAGAGGTTCTCCAGATTCCGGTTCTTCTCATAAGCCTGCGTAATTTTCTCCAAAAAGACAGAGCGTATGATACATCCCTTCCGCCAGATCTTGGCGATCGTACCGTAATCCAACTGCCAATCATATCGATTAGTGGCTTGGTACAACAAAGAGAATCCCTGCGCATAGGAAACCAACTTAGCGGCATACAAAGCCTGCTTGATCTCTTTCTCCGAGATCAAGGTCTGCCCCAGCACGCCACTCTTCGGATAAAGCGAGGACGCTTTTTTCCGTTCTTCCTGCATGGAAGAAAGCATACGGGCATAAACAGCCTCGGTAATCAATGTCAGCGGATCATTCTCGTCCATAGCGGCGATAGCGCTCCATTTACCGGTACCCTTCTGGCCGGCGGCATCCAATATCTTATCTAGCAGGTAGCCCTCCCCCGCCTCGTCCTTGAAGCGGAGAATATCGGCCGTAATACCGATCAGGTAGCTATCCAGCTCTCCCGTGTTCCAATCCTCAAAGATACGAGCCAAGGTCTCATTGTCCAGATCCAGACGATTCTTCAATAAAGAATACGCCTCGGAAATCAACTGCATATCTCCATACTCGATACCATTGTGTACCATTTTCACGAAATGGCCGGCTCCACCCGGACCAATCCATTGGCAACAAGGCGTCCCGTCGTCCAGCTTGGCGGCGATGCTTTGCAAGACATCCTTCACCAAAGGCCAAGCGGCAGGCGAACCACCCGGCATCACGGAAGGCCCGTACAAGGCTCCGATCTCGCCTCCGGAGATTCCGGTACCTACGAAGTACATCCCATGCGCCTCCATCTCCTTCACCCGGCGTTCCGTATCATGGAAATCCGAGTTACCACCATCAATAATCACGTCGCCGGGTGATAAGTAAGGAATCAATTGAGCCATCAGCTCATCCACCGGGGCACCCGCTTTTACCATCAGCATAATCTTGCGAGGACGCTCGATAGACTCAACAAATTCCTGTATCGTATGGGTTCCTATAAAATTCTTTCCTTTTCCACGACCGCTCATGAAGCGGTCTACCACGCCTTCCTCTCCCGGCGCTGTACGATTATAAACGGATACGGCGAACCCCTTACTTTCCATATTCAACGCAAGGTTCTCGCCCATCACAGCCAAGCCGATTAATCCAATATTTGATGTTTTCATATTTATGTTTTTATTTTATTAATCCAAATAAATCATTTAAAGCCTCACTCATCGACGGATGGGTGAATATCGAATCCCGAAGGAATGTGTAATCTTGCCCGAGACGCATCGCCAAGCTAACCGTATTTATGACTTCGCTGGACTCGGCGCAGAATAAGGTACATCCTAGGATCTTCCCGGTATCCGCATCTACCACGGCTTTCAGTAAGCCATCCGTCTGCTCGATGGTACGGGTACGAGGCATAGCGGCGGCAGGCAGGCTGGCCACCTTTATATTTTTCTCCATCTTACGGGCTTGCGTCTCGTTCAACCCGACATGGGCCAACGGAGGATCGATGAATACGGAATAAGCCACTGCTTCCCGATCGTCCAAGCTCCGGAAACCATTACCAAACAGCTCTTCCCGGATAATACGGTAATCATCCAAAGACAGATAGGTGAATTGTAATCCGCCATGTACATCCCCGATCGCCCAGATATTAGGGATATTGGTACGCAACTTACTATCCACCTCGATAGCGCCACGATTAGTCGTCTGTATTCCGGCGGCCTGCAGATTTAGGCTTTCCGTATTCGGTTTACGGCCGGTAGCCAAAAGCACCGCCTCAGCATCCAGCCGCAAGGTATCTCCCGAGATAGCGTTACGGCAGATCACCGCAGCCCGCTCAACATCCTGCTCAATCGTCTGCACAACCGTGTTCAAATGAATGGTGATCCCTTTTTTCTCTAGCGTGGACTTCACCGAATCGGCGATGTCCCGGTCCTCACGAGGGATGAACACCTCCCCTGCCTCCAAGATCGTTACCTTCGACCCAAAACCGGCGAACATGGAAGCGAATTCCAGCCCGATATATCCGCCTCCGACAATAACCAGATGCCGTGGCAGTTTCTCCAGTTCCATAATGGAAGTACTTGTATATACGTAAGGATTATCCTCGATACCGCTTATCGTAGGAATAATCGTCGTGGCTCCGGTATTGATGAATATCTTCTCGCCTTCCAGCAAGAAAGAGTCCGTATCCGTTTTCACGACAATCTCATAAGGGGAACGAAAAGAAGCCTCTCCGGTATAGACCGTTACGGTCTCCCGATCATCCAGATTCTTGAAATTCTTCTCACGAAGCAAAGAGGTCAGTTTCTCCTTGGCGAGGATCGCCTGCTTAAACTCCTCCGCATATTGCTCGAAGGTAGAAGGTCTGCGATACCCTGTCACTTGAGCGTAATGTACAAGCGCTTTCGTCGGTATACAGCCGATATTGATACAAGTACCTCCGTACATACCCGTCGAACGCTCCACCACAGCTACATTCCATCCATGGTTGGCCAAATCCGCCGCCAAGGTTTTTCCACCTTTCCCAAAACCAATAATAATCGCATCGTACTTTTTCATCTCTGATTTATCTTCTTTTCGTTAGACATTAAAATAACATTCGTTTTAACCTAATTGTTGCGAATTTCATATTGCAAAAATAGCTCCAGCCCCTATTTTACAAAATGGCTGTTCAACCTATAAGTTTAGCCATTTTTCCCGAAACAACAAAATAACGGACAATATGCTTCGCCTCATCCTTCTCTACGCCACCTAACGCACTCGTTAAGTCCACCGGAAAATATACATTTATGGACTATGTAAAGGTAGGGTTACCTTTACAAATCGTGATGGGAATCGTGATGGTATTTATATCACCTTTATTATTCCCATTCTAAACATTCGCACATGCATTTTAGTTTTATATTTGCAGTTGTAAAACAGTACAAGAAAATTTATGGATATACCGTTTAAACCGATTAGGTTAGAAGACAAAGAGATCATAACCTCATTTACATTTCCCAGCGATTATCGCAATTGTGATTTCTCATTCGCGAACATGTGCAGTTGGCGTTTCTTATATGACAGCGAATTCGCTATCGTGGATGGCTATTTATTAATCCGTTTCATGATCGAGGACAAGAGCCGTTTCGCCTATATGATGCCTGTCGGGGATGGAGATTTAGCGGGTGCCGTTCGTTTGCTAGAAGAGGATTCCTTAAAATATGGACATCCGCTCTGTATGCTGGGTATCACCCCCGACGCCAAGGAGCAACTGGAAGGCGCACTTCCCGGAAGCTTTTTCTATATCCCGGAGCGGGATTATTTCGACTATATTTATTTACGGGAGGATTTAGCTACCTTACGGGGTAAGAAATATCAATCCAAGCGTAATCATATCAATAATTTCAAGAAACGTTATTCGTACGAGTATGTCCCTATCACGCCGGATATCGTACCGCAATGCCTGAAACTGGAATGTAAATGGTATAAGGCAAATAATGGAGATAATGACGAGGAAGAGCTTAATGACGAACGTCGCTCCCTTACCTATGCCTTGCATCATTTTGACAGCCTAGGCCTGATCGGTGGCGCTCTCCGGGTGGATAACGAGATTATCGCTTTCTCTTTCGGGGCCCCTATCAACCATAATACATTCGGGGTTCACGTGGAGAAAGCGGATGTGAATTTCGACGGTGCCTATACGGTGATTAACCAAGAGTTCGCTTCTCACCTTCCGGAACAGTATACTTACGTGAACCGGGAGGAGGATCTCGGCATACCGGGGTTGCGCCAAGCGAAGCTTTCTTATCAGCCTACCATACTATTAGAGAAGAGTGCCGCAATAAAAAAGCAACTTACGCAAACTAAATAAATTATGGACAAGAAACAACAAATCGTAAACTTATGGCGTACCTGCTTCGGGGATTCCGAGGCATTTATCAGCCTTTATTTTGATCGTGTTTACAAGGACGAGAACGCAATGACCATCGAGAAGGACGGTAAAATAGTATCTGCCTTGCAGATAGTTCCTTATACGATGACTTATTTGGGTACCGAGATCTCGGTGGCCTATATCTCCGGGGTGTGCACGGCTCCGGAAGAAAGGGGTCAGGGGCTTATGCGGCAACTCTTGCAAGAGACATTCGAGGAAATGGAACGGCGTGAGGTCGCTATCTCCGCCTTGATCCCTGCCGATCCTTGGCTATTCGACTATTACCGGGAACAGGGTTATACCGAGGCATTCGATTATTCCGTGGAGACGTATATCCGCCCGAATACGCCGGTTCAACTCCCGAAGATAACGGTTATCCAACCGGAGGTACCGACAACCGACGAATTGTTCGCTTATTTCAACCGCAAATTACGTGAACGCCCTTCCTGTATCTTGCACTCGCAGGATGATTTCATCACAATACTCCGGGATCTGCAATTAGATAACGGAGGAATGTACACAGCCTTGGACGAGAACGAGAAGGTGGTTGGCATGGCTTTCGCACTGCCTCTTGAGGCGGGTACAGCGCCGTCCGACAAAAAGCTTTTTATCAAGGAACTTCTTTACGACTCGGAAGAGATCAAGGAATTACTATTGCAAGAGCTTACCCTGCAAAATAACATATCGCAAGCGACGGTCAATACCCCTCCCACCCCTCCGGGTACCTTACCTATGGGTATGGCCCGCATCATCGACACGAAACGCATGATCCACCTCTGGCTATCCAAACAACACGAAAGCCCCGTCTCCAAAAAAGACTTGGAACAAATGGATAACCAAACGCTAACACGACAGTTGATGGGGTACCAAGGGAGGACGGCTTATATGAGTTTGATGCTGGACTGACAAAGAAAATCCCCTAGCTAAGACGATTTTTGGCTAGGGGATTTTATATATAAATATATAACTACTATTATTTCTTTACCGGCTTATGATAAACATATTTCTCTTCCGGATTCATATACCAATTTTTCTGGCTTGTGCCTGATGAAGCAGACCATTCCTTAAATGCCGGGTATGCTTGATCAATAGAAACGACTTCTGACGCATATTTAAAATCACTCATCGGGATAATAAATCCCCACATTGTCTTATCTGAATTGTCAGGGTCATTAGCAACATAATTATTTGTCTCAGCTTTAACCCGATCAGTCGGTTTATAACCAGCCAAATGGACTTCTGAACGATTCTGGGCATTACCACCATTTACTATAAAGAAATTCAAATAGAACATATCCAGATCATCTGATGAAACAGGACTGTTGAATTCGACCTCATATTGCAAAGTTCTTATGCCATAATCGTTAGCATTATTAAATGTATTCACGGGCACTCGCTTATCCACATTACCCATAATCCTATGCGCATCATCAAACAAAGGTAGCACCGCAGCAGAAGGATTCGACTCTATTTCATTTGCCGATTCAAAATATCCATTATAGGCAAACACGCCATTCGGCACAGAAGCTTTCGTTATCTTGGCGGTCGTTAATCTATCAAACTGGATACCTGCTCCCAATGTCTTTGTAGCTCCTACCGCAATCAAGTTGACAGTTAAGATCATACTTTCTACATTGTTTGCGCCGTCCATAACCAATTGACTCTGTATGCCCAACACCAAATCATTCATATCATAATCACCAAAAGCAGGCCAATTATCTTCCATGGCGAATGTATAGTAGGGACCATTGGGAACTTCTATCGGATAATTAGGATTAGAAGGAGGATTTGTCGAACCTTGATTACCATCACCCGTGCAATCGCCCGCAGGAATTGCAATTGAAGCGTTTTTATCAACCTGCTTACTTCCACCAGACAACGTTAGATTTTTCGAAAGTTCATTCCCTTTCCATAAGTCTCCCAACAATTCCAAATTCCCATCCAACGAAAGCGTTCCTCCCGATAAATTAATTTGCGTGAAATCCAATAAGGCATAATCTGAATCCTTACACTCTATCTTGTTCCAACTTTTAAAAGATGCCAAATTCTGCCCTGACACATCATCTGTATCCGTAATTCTGAAAATCGAGTATTTTTCCATTTCACACTCAATCTCTTTCGCATCCATATATCTTGCTTCAAGCAGAGTAGAAGCACCCAAGAACATACCAACATTGTAAAGCGAAAGTCCGGCTTCAACATTAATCTTACAATGATTCTCTATCCGTCCACCATTGCCACTATTTTCTGCTGTCATATTAATATTAGTAGCCTTAATCGTACCATAATTTATTAGCTCAACAGCATGATTTTTCGATCTATATCCCGAAAGAATTACTTCTCCATAGTTCTCAAGATCATAATCAACTAATTTGTAAGCGGGTTTAAAACTATCATCCGGCTCTCCAAACTTCGCTCCACTTTTCACAACCAGCCTAGCGCCGTTACCTTGTGATTGTCCATCAGCTTCAAGGATTTTCAAACTACCCTTCTGGTCCAAAACAATAGTAGCCCCACTGCTTCCTATAAGAGTTGAGACAGACAATGCCCCTTCTACATATAATGTCACACTTCCGACCAGAGTAAGGGCCTTTGCCTCATAACCTTCTCCGACAAGCTTATACTCCCCTTCATACAAAGTAATAGAACCTTTATCCTTAGAAGCCATATTAAAAAACTCCTGGGCAGAAATCAATCTAGCTTTTCCTGAATTATAATTATCTTCTCCACTTCTCAATAAAGATTTAGTTGTTGTACCAACGGCAGAAGCTGGCTTAAAATCGCAAGCCAGATCCTTCATTGAGGGATCTACTAATACGGTCTTCACCGATTTTCCTTTTCGGGGATCAATCTGCATAATGTAAATTGTTTCTAAAGCTTGGGGCAATGTCATCGTGCGAACATACGGCTTATTCCCGTTGGCCACACCACCATATAATGGTTTAGCATCATCGGCATAGAAAGGATTCACGTCATATACCCATACTTGGTAATCATACTGGCCATTGAACTCATCATTCACCTCTACGGTTAAAGTCATTTGACGAATAGTAGCTGTCGATTGATTGAAATCATTAGGCAAAGACGGATCCGGCTTCTCCGGAGTAGGCGGAACCGGATCCGGCTTAGGTTCGTACACATCGGTAGTACACGCCGCCAATAGAACGCAAAGCGCGATAGCGACACATTTCATTGTTGATTGAATCATTCTTCTCATATTATTAAAGTTGTATTGTTCCCTAATCCTGTAAACATTTAAGTATTACCCTATAACACCGTTTAAAAAAGAAGTTGTATATTTTAATCAACTTATTGAGTATTATCAACAGCAAAGGTAGATTTTATTATAATGCGAAGTTCTTAAACGCACAAATATTATCACATCAATTAACTATAATTAATAATGCCCCAAAGAAAACACCTTTGATAAATAGACAATATTTATTTCATGCCATGTTAAAAAAGAACAATAAAAGACTATTCACCCTACTCCAACCATTCAATCAGCTTATCAGCCAAAGTTACTGTTCCCGGCAAAGGTGGTTGGTGCCGATGTGGAGAAGGCCCCTAGCGATTTTCTCTTGGCAATAACATGCCATCTGGCAATTTGACAAAATGAAAACCAAAGTCTCGGAGAATCGATTTTTTCGGGCAAAGGTACGGATTGCTCCCAAATACGAGAAGAAAAAACAGCATTCGTCTCGTTGATAGACGAATACTGAAAAATGGCCTTTCGCTCCAGAGAAATTAATTCATCATATCTCATATTTTGAGGCAAGAAAAGGGTAAAAGCAGTGTTACGATAGGGTTATAGCACGGTAAGAATGCCCATTCATGAGTACTCATAACCCTATGCACGACCGCTCATAATGCCTAACGCGAGTATCGGCATTGGGCAATACGACCTATCGCAACAGGTTTCGCCACCTATCGTGTACAAAATCGGCCCCTTTTTCAAGAAAAAGCGTGTTTATTGCCACGCCTATCTCATTATCTTGTCACTTTCGCACGAAGGGTATGTCAACATATTCGTATAATATGAAGCAAATAGTCAGAATAAGCTTCTATTTCGCAACAGACCCATCATACAAGCCAGAGGCTCCCAATACGCCTTAAGCACTCACATAAAACACGGAATTTTCAATCCAACTGATAAATCTTCAGCTTATTGTAAAGCGTCTTCCGGTCGATGCCCAATAACTGGGCCGCACGGGTCTTATTATTGCCGCACTCTTGGAGGGCCTTACGGATAAGGTCACGTTCATGCTCCACGTTCTTAAGCTGGATGTTGGTGTGCGAAGAGAGGTTCTCCGTCAGTTCCTCCGGGAGTTCCTTGCGGGTGATGTATCGACCGGTCGCCAATAAGGTAGCGTACTTGATAACGTTCTTCATCTGCCGCAGGTTACCCGGCCAAGAATAAGATTGGAACAATTGCATGGTATCGTTGTCGAAACCGATGATATCTTTCTGGAGCTCGCTATTCGCCAGATCGAGAAAATGATTGGCGAACAAGAGCAAATCCTCTTTTCGCTCTTTCAAGTCCGGGATACGGATCGTGAACTCATTGATACGATGGTACAGGTCCTCACGGAAATCTCCTTTCTCGATCGCCTGCCGCAAGTTCTCGTTCGTCGCGGATATCAAGCGCACGTTGATAGCGATCTCCTGATTGCTCCCGATCGGCTTTACCTTGCGCTCCTGTAGGGCACGCAATAGCTGAACCTGTACCTCATACGTCAGGTTCCCGATCTCATCCAAAAATATCGTACCGCCTTGAGCCGCCACAAACGCCCCAGTCTTGTTCTCGATCGCTCCCGTAAAAGAGCCTTTCACGTGGCCGAAGAACTCGGAAGCCGACAATTCCTTGGGGATAGCGCCGCAATCCACGGCGACAAACGGAGCCTTGCTACGATTACTTTGCTCGTGGATCCGACGGGCGATATACTCCTTACCGGTACCGCTAGCGCCGGTCACCAATACCGACATATCCGTCGGAGCCACCAAACGCACATGCTCATAAAGCTGGCGGGCCGCTTGGCTCTGCCCCTCGATATAAAGATCCGGGGCCGAAGAAACCGGGACTCTCGTCGGAGCCTTCTCCTCCACGTGCACAAGTTCCTTGATCTTTCCCAGCAACTCATCCGGGTTCAACGGCTTAGCGATATAATCCGCCGCTCCCAGCTTCATCGCCTGAACCGCCGTTTGTATCTCCGCATAACTGGTCATCATGATAAGGGGTAAGGAAGGATGGGTATTCTTCAGCCATTTCAATAAGTCGATCCCGTCACTATCCGGCAGGCGTAAATCCGATATAACCAAATCGAACGCTTCCTCCCCCAGCCTCCGTTTAGCATCGGAAACAGAGGACGAGGATCTTACGACAAACCCTTTCTTACCCAGCCATGTGGTAAGCATCAAGGAAAAAGTTATATCATCTTCAACGATTAGAATCGACAACATACCCACTCAGATTATTTATAGTAACCACAAAGGTAAATAAATAAAACGAATCAAGAAAACATCCACGTAGCTTTACGCCATACTCCCTCGAAAGGACCTTGTTTATGATGGGCTAACCACCAGTGGCAAAAACCTAGCTGGAGAATGAAAAGAAGGATTCCTACGGCGAAGCTGGCGGTCGTCCCCAGATCGTCATACAGGGATAAACCGTATCCGAAATAGATGAAAGAGCCTACCATCGATTGCGTGAGGTAATTCGTCAAGCTCATTTTCCCGTAAGGCACAAGCCCGTGAAGCACCTTATGCGGCGCTTTCCACTGCCACAAGAAGATAAAGGAGGATACCAATACGCACATGAACGAGAAATTACGCAAGGAAGACACGATCGTGCTCATCGGGCGAAGCTCTTCGGTACGCTCCAGCAAACCGGGTAGGGAAAGGGACAGATAATAGAGGGGAATGAAACAAACTACCCCGATAACAAAGGTCCTTGTCCAAAACGTCCGGTGCTTCTCCAGATCGACAAACAATCCCTTGCGTCCCAACAACATGCCCAGCATAAAGAGAGCCGATGTCTGGAAGAAACGTCCATAGCTCCAAGCCCAGAGAAGGCTATACAGCTGCCCGTCCCACAGATTGGACTTGACCATTTCCCAAAAGCTGGTACCTTCCATATACGGATAGATCCGCATACAGTGCACCAGCCATTGTTCCTTGGATGCCACATATTCCGGATGCATCAGGGCATACATGAATTTACCCCACTCCATAGGCTGTAGCATCAAGACCACGGCGATCGCCAAGACCACCTTATTACTCAACTTGCAAACCGGTATCAACACAATACCCAAGATCGAATAAAGCACCAAGATCTCCCCCGGGAAGAACGATGCGTTGAAGCAACCGATAAAGAATAGGAGCACCAACCGCCAGAAAAAACGAAGCCGGAAGTCCTTCCCTTTCCTCGCTTGGTTATCAAACTGGATAAAGAAGCTAAAACCGAACAGCAGGGCGAAAATAGCGTACGCCTTCCCGGAAAAGAGGAAGAACAAGGTATCCCATACCCCTTTATCCAAGGCTTTCATAAAATCGGTAGTAGCCTCCGGAAAATTATACAAGTTAAAATGCTCGATATTATGCAATAGGATAATAGCCATAACGGCAAATCCTCGTAATGCGTCGACCACCTCGATACGAGGTCGGGATTGTAGTGCGTGTTCCATGATATGATTCAGTAGATTTTATTATTTCGTGGCAAAAGTAACGAAACTAAATAGAAAAAGCATCCTCGAAAGGATGCCTTTTTCTTTTGCAGACTTAAATTGAATACTCAGGACTTAATCTTTCGCCATGAATAAATTCATGACTTTTGTTTTTAACGGTTTAAATGTAGAAACGCCCACTTGCGATTTCATTAAATAGATAGCGAATATCGTGCCAAAGCCAGCGAAACGCACGATAATGAATATCTAACTACTTATCCTTTAACAAGTAATAGATAAATTTTGTTTCTATAAAGTGGAATTTTATTTCAAAAGCATGGGGAAAGGCATTCCACGGATGGGTATTTATTCCACACCGGATTCCACAAGATTACCCGATGGCGGACTCCGCATCCTTCACGATAGCAAGCGCTTGCTCGATTACCTCGCCCAGCAGGTGGTACCAGCCGGAATCGGTCAGTTCCTCATCATTCTTCTCCAAGATCCGCAGGTGTTGTACCAATGAATTGGCCCCCAGCATCGTGAACAGGGGAATCAACTTATGAGATATCCGGGAGGCTTCCTCCCGGTCTTTTCCCTCTAACGCATCCCGAAGTAAGTCGATGCTCTTGCGGGTTTCCTCCGAGAAGGTTTTCAGTATAGAGGCTGAGGCCTCCGGATCCTCTCCGGCAAAAGCGGTCAACGAAGAGAAATTCAACTCGCTCCTTGCCTCCAGATGGAGTGTCAGCAACTCATTCAGCAAGGAGATTAATTGGGCGGCGGTAAACGGCTTGTTCAAGAAACCCGTGAAACCAGCCTCCAGATAATGCTCGTGCTCCTTGGCGATACTGGCGGATAGGGCGATCACCGGGATCTCATCCGTTCCGGGGATACCGGACGTACGTATCCGCTCCAGTAAATGATAGCCATCCAGCGTCGGCATCTGTATATCGGTGATAATGGCGTTGAATACGGTGTTCCGCAATAGCTCGAGGACGTTATGCGGATTCGTACAACCTACCACCTGCACGTGACTCTGCTTCAAGAGTTCCTCCGTCAAGGCCAGTTGTAGAGGATCGTCATCTACCAGAAGACAATAGACATCTTGCCCCTCAAACAAGGGTAAAGCCTCGGCCTCACCAGCATCCGGAGCCTCCGCCGTTACGTCCGGCAAAGATTGATTATCGGCCAAGGGAAGAGGTAGCAAGATCGTGAAATCACTGCCTTTCCCCGGGGTACTATCCAAAGCAAGCGTACCGTTCATCAAGGACAGAAGCTTACGGGTGATGGAGAGGCCCAGACCGAAACCTTCCGCCTCTTCCGTATCGGCAAGGCGGGTAAACTCCCCGAATATCCGCTCTTGTTCCTCTTTCGGGATGCCCGGACCGGAATCGCTGACGGTAATAGATAATTGATAATTGATAATTGAAAGTTTTTGGAGGGAGACAAGCAAAACGACTCGTCCCGCTTCCGTGAACTTGATAGCGTTGGATAAGAGGTTTCCTACGACCTGCCGGATACGGATCGGGTCGCCCATATAGACTTGCCCAGTCTCCTCCGGTTTCAGGTTCAAGACAAACCGTAAGCCTTTCGCCTCCGCTATCGGCTGGAAGCTGGTATAGATCTCATCGAACAAGACTGGGACACGGAAGGGAACGCTATGCACCTCCATCTCGCCGGACTCCAACCGCTGGAAATCCAACAGGTCGTTCACCAAGGAAAGGATATGATCCGAGGAACCTTTCATGTTCTCCAGATAATATTGCTGACGCTCGTCTGGATGGCGGCGTAGCAAAAGCTCGATATATCCGATGATGGAAGAGAGCGGAGCCCGTATATCGTGGCTGATCGTCAACATCAGCTTCTCACGGCTTCGCAATAAGCTCTCGGCGACCTGTTTCGCCTTTTCCAGTTGCATACGGTAATATTTACTTCGTGAGATATCCCGTGAGATAAAGAAGAGGAACAGAAAGGCGATTACCACGGAGACGATCGCGATTCCGGCGATCAAATGGGAGGTCTCCCTTAATAGTACCTGCTTCTTATAGACCCTTTCCAGCGACGCCTCCATCTCCTCCTCCTCGATATTACGGAGCATCTGGTTGATCTCCCGGGTAATCACGCTATTGTTATACCGTAAGTTAGAGGCCCTTTCCAACAACTGATCCATCAGTTGTTGCCGTTGCCAAGCCACACTGTCTTGGATGCTTTTCAGCACGCTGACAATCGTATCGGTCGGATTATAAGCGTTCACCAACGTATCAGTAACGATCTCCCGGGTCGTGTTCACCACGATGCTGGTATCTTCCTTGCCGGGAGAGAACACGTCAGCCAAACGCTTGAAGAATCCCCGCTTCTTACGGGGAACTACCACCGTATCTTGCTTGACCTCTACCCGCTCTTGTACCTGCACCTCGTTTACGATTGTATCCCGGACGGCAATTATTTTCTCGATATTCTCCGTATAAAGACGCTCCGTATTCGCTTCCTGCCAAGTCTCAAGCAAACGACGGGTATTCCATCGCTTACGCTCCAGCAGTATGTCGATCGTATCTATTTTCAGGAGTTGCATGGAGTCCGTCACCAAGGTCCTCAACGAATCCATGTTATTATGGGCCTTATTCAACGTACGATTGAAGTGGCGGAACTCGTTCTGGGGCATGCCTACCAACTGCCCCAATGCCTCGCTCTCATAGAGCAGGGAGAGGGTATTGGTGACCAAATACACCTTCCGGCGTGCCTGATGATCCGGCTCATCCTCCTCGGCCACTTTCTCTACGATATTATAAATGTAAGCGACCGAGCAGACTGCAATGGTAATCAGCAAAATATAGCCTAATATCACCTTGCTAGTAATATGTCCGCTTTGCTCTTTCATACGGTTGAGATCAGTCTAATTTCTATCGTAAGCGATATCCCATTTATCCATCATCTCAAAATCCTGCTTTTTCAAGCCGACTTTCCAGAATGGAATCGGGTCGTCATGGTCTCCCAGATACATACGGTCACGTACCTTGAAGGCACGATTCGTTAAGGCAAACGTGGAATCGGCCACCGGAGTCCGCACACCGGCTATATCAAGCATCGTATGGAATACGCTGTTCGTGCTAACCGGATAAGTCTCGTGTGCCTGCGCTTCCAGATATTTCTGGGGATATGACTCCCGGTAAGCCTTCGAGAACCAGATCACATACGGGATATGCAACTGGTAATAGGTCGGTATCGGAGACGCATGCAGATAACGGGCTCTGGAATCATCGAAGATATCCTCTCCATGATCGCTTAAGTAAAGCATGGATGCCGGAGCATTTGTCTTCGCCAACATATCCACGATTTCCCCCAGCACGTAATCTGTATAGTGGATGGAATTATCATAAGCGTTCCGTAACTCCTTTTTATACGAGGCACGAATTCCCTCCGCCTTATCCGGCCTATAGAAACGGAACTCCTTCGGATAACGTTCATGGTAATTAAAATGCGAGCCATAAGTATGCAGTACTACGAAAAGATTACCGTCCTCTTTATCCAGTTCCTTCTTTAGATAAGGCAGGATCGCCGCATCGTGCAAGGAGGTTAGCGTAGAACCCGTATTAAATGCACTCATATCGATAAAGGTATCTGCCTCCCGGTAAAAAGCGCCGATCATCGAGGTCGTTAGTTTCTGGTTGGCGATCACGAGCGTACGGAAACCAGCCTCTTTGAAAGCGGTCACGATACTTTTCTCGTCGTAAAGGACTCCATAATTCTCGGCGCTGGCAGCGGACAGGATAATGGGGACACTTTTATGCGTATTATTCGATTGCGTCACCACATCCGTGAAATGCACCAATCCGTCTAAAGCCTCCATACGGGGAGTCGTCTTGCGCTCGTATCCGTAAAGGCTCCATTCCATAGCACGGGAGGTCTCTCCCACTACCAAGACGTAGATCTCCCGTTTTCCCTCCGCTTGCTCCGGCTTAGTGGCGTCGAACTTAAAGTCGGCGGAAGTAATATGATACTTGCTGTTCCTCTCCGCCTTATTTATGGCGAAATATAAATTGTATAGGGCGTTAGCCGGATATACATCGTCCTTCCATGAGAACCGGTGATCTTGCGAAGGAGACAGGAAGCAAAGGAGCAAACCCACGACAAACATGCCTAGGCTGATCTTGGCCCATTTCTTCCGGAAAGGATTTCGCAGTTTCTCTTTCTGCCGTATCGAACGACAAGCGAGCACCAGCGTAGGTAATGTATAGAAAAAGAATACGCAACCGATCACCAAAATGATATTCCCCAATAATTCGCTAGCCTCGGAAGCGTTCGAGCTGGTAAGGTTCAAATACATATCAACCGCTATCACGGACTGCCCGAAAAGATACAGAAGCACCAACTGCCCTCCATCTAATATAACCTTCGGCAACAGGCACCAAACCACGATCCCCGGTTTACGGGCCACTAATAAAACACACATCCAAAAGGCCAAAGGTATCAGCAACGAGGCGATACCGACCGTGACGGGAAGCGGTTCCGTAAAAAAGAACACACAGTTTGGGATGATAAATAACAGGGCAAATAAGAAATATAAATGCTCCTGTGAAGATATCCAGCGTATTAACCTTGTAAAATACTTCATTCAATCAAAACTTTGCCAACTCTCAATCATTACTCTTCTCAACTAATACCCAGAACCTGAAATTCCGGCAATTGGCAAAGATAGGCGTTATTAAACACATACAAAGCGTATTATACACAAAAAATGTTATTGACATTCATAACTTCTCTTTCATCCGTCGCCAATACTCATTGACAGAGCTTTTCACTTCCTTATGTAACAGCAAGATACCAATCAAGTTCGGGAGCGTCATCAAAGCCACGGTGATACCGGATAATGTCCAAACAATAGTAGTATCCGTGAACGAGGCCAAGAAAAATCCGACAATATAGATTACGTGGTAAATACGGACATATTTCGTTCCCCAAAGATAGGTCACCGCCCGATCACCGTAGTAAGACCATGCTATCGTTGTAGAAAACGCAAACAACAACAGGGAAAACGGAATAATAAACTGCCCCCAATCCCCTAAAAAACCTTTCTTAAACGCCTCCGTAGACAAGGGGGCGGAATGAAGCAGCGACTTACCGGTTAAATACACCGCACGCTCTTTATTCATAGGCAACTCGATACGTCCGTCACGTACTGGGAGCGTACCGCTAAACAACGACTTCCCTTCCTTGACCCGCACGCTATCCGCAAAGGAGCGTGCGTGTAGTAACGTTATATCCGTATTTAGGATCTGTCCGTTCCGGACCTCCAAGGAACCTGTATAAAAAGGCAGGGGCTTATTCCCTAGTACATGCTCCGACACTGCGGATTTACCGTCCGGGTCCGATTCATGATAAGCACCGGACAAGACTACCGTATCCGCCTGCTGAAACTTATTCTCAAACTTTTTCAGCCAAGTACCGGATGACAATAGAACCAAGCCGGTTATCGAACAAATCACGATCGTATCGATGAACGGCTCCAATAAAGCGACCATACCCTCGGATACCGGCTCTTCCGTCTTGGCTGCCGCATGAGCGATCGGAGCGGAACCTTGCCCCGCCTCATTCGAGAATAATCCACGGTTCACACCTCGGTTAAAAGCCCAGACAACCGTCGCTCCTAAGAAACCACCCGTAGCCGCCGTACCGGAAAAGATATTCGAGAAAACAGAGATAAACGAAGGTAGGATATGCTGGTAATTATAGGCCAATATGCTGAAGGCACCGAGCAGATAGACGACCGCCATAAAAGGTACCAACTTCTCGGTAACCTGCGCTATACGCTTGATTCCCCCGATCACGATCAATCCCAGCAAGACCGATAAAACCGCCCCGGTAATATATTGCTGAATACCGAACGCCGAAAACATGGCGTTCGAGATGCTATTTACCTGTGGCAGACTACCCGTACCGAAAGAGGAGAAAATAGTAGCGACCGCAAAAAGTCCTGCCAACCAACGCATATGCAAACGATGCTTCATATAATACATCGGACCGCCGGAAATCGTACCATCTTCCGTCTGCTCACGATACTTATGGGAAAGGGTGACCTCTACCATCTTGGTAGTCATACCCAAGAACGCCGTCATCAACATCCAAAACAAGGCAGAAGGACCACCTAGATGTATGGCCAGAGCGACACCGGCTATATTACCGGTCCCCACCGTGCCCGAAAGAGCAGTTGCCAACGCTTGGAAATGGGAGGTATCTCCTATGTCTTGCTTATTGTCGTACTTCCCCCGCACGACCTTGATCGCATGCCCGAAAAAGCGCAATTGCGGAAACCGAAGATAGACCGTAAAGAACAATCCGGTTCCCAGTAATAGAAAAACAAACCATTGTGATCCTCCAAAATGAGCGTCAATAAGGGATAGTAAGTTATTCAACTCTTGCATCATCTGCCTACATTTTTAAATAATGATGCCGCAAGTTAAGAATAATAAAACAAAAAGCAACCTTACAAGCTTTTGTTTTTCATTTTAGACTTACAAGATTGCTTTTTCACAATCAAAAAGATACTATCACACAATAAAATTATATTTATCTCCTATATTTTCTGGAGGATAGCGATAAACTCATCATTCGTAATGTCTAGCTCCGGCTCTTTGTAATTGACATAATCCTCAAAATAGTCGCTGGCGATATCGGCTACGATCTCCCCTCCGTCCAAGCCATACGAGGAAACTAGTTTCTCCACCCGGTTACGTATCTGGCGAATCACCTGTAAACGATCCTCATAACGATCTGGCTTCTCCTGATCAGTGACGTGCTCATTCCGGGCGATCAAGTAAACTACCGTATAAAATTTCTCCATGCTCCCGAAAACAGGGACAAACAAGGATTTCTTCTCCTCGGGCAGATCTGCCAAAAACTGTTGTATCTTTGTCATAACTCTTACTCTTTTACCTAATAAAAAAAACAATATACTTTTTGTTCTAAAACAATATACTTTCGTGTGTAAAAGTATATTGTTTCGACAACAAAAGTATATTGTTCTTCTCGAGTCTGTTAAATGATAGAATTCTTCTTCGTAAAGTCCAAAATCTCATCAATATAGCCAAAAGCCAATCCTGTTACCGTATCCGCGCAGCCGTAATAGATAGCGATACGTTTCGTCTCCGGATCATGCAAGGCGGCACAGGGAAAGACTACGTTCGGAACGTCTCCCATGCACTCGTAATCCTTTTGCGGGGATAACAAATAAGGTCCGGAGCGGAATTTCACTTTCCAAGGTTGCTCCAAATCCAAGATAGCGGAACCGAAGCTATACACATACCCGTTGCAAGAACGAAGCACGCCGTGGTAAATCAATAACCAGCCCTCGGAAGTCTCGATAGGGATAGGGCCCGCACCGATCTTCGTACACTGCCAAGCGCTATCCTCGAACGCAGCCGGAGACATCACGTGGCGATGTTTACCCCAGAAACACATATCCGGAGACTCGCTATAGAATATATCGCCGAACGGAGTATGACCGTTGTCGCTCGGACGGCTTAACATGGCGAAGTTTCCGTTAATCTTACGAGGGAACATCACGCCATTACGGTTGAAAGGCAGATAAGCGTTCTCCAGCTGATGGAAGGTCTCGAAATCGAACGTGTAAGCCACGCCAATCGTCGGGCCATGATAACCGTTACACCAAGTCACATAATAACGATCCTCGATAAAACATACACGGGGGTCGTAGGCGTAAACAAACTCGCCGATCTCCTTGTCGTCGCACTCAAACTCGAGTTTTGTCTCGGAGATACTCCAATGAATGGCATCTGCGCTAAAACCTACGTGCAAACGCATCCGGCGATTCGTATCGTCGCAACGGAACACACCGGCATAACCACCTTTGAAAGGGACAACAGCACTGTTGAACACGCTGTTCGATGTCGGAAGGATATCACGAGGAATCACCGGGTTCTTCGAATATCTCCACAATACTTCTTTGCTACCCTCGGGACGATCTTCCCAAGGCATATCAGGCAGCGGAGCGCCTACGATTTTCAAATTATCCATAACTAATCCTATTAAAATATTACTGTACTAACTTATTACCTTTATCGTCATACGTGAACGGTACGAAATAGGCTACCAAGAATGAAGGGATCATCGCCAGCAAGGTCACGATAAAGAAATACTTATAACCTAGCCAGTCGCTCACGAAACCGCTCATCATTCCCGGAAGCATTACGCCAAGGTTCATGATACCTGAAGCGAACGCATAATGCGCCATCTGATGCTTGCCCGGAGCTACCTGTTGCATCATAAACAGCATTAAGCCCACGAAACCGAATCCATAGCCAAAATACTCGAATACGATGGCGGAAGCGATAATGAGACCATTATCAGGCTGGAAACACGCCAAGAACGTGTATACCAAAAACGGTATATTGAAACAACAACAAAGCGTAAACAATACCTTTCGCAACCCCTTGGCCGAGATATAATATCCACCGAGCAAAGAACCCAGCACGAACGCCGCCGCCCCAAACGTACCATAATACAAACCAATTTCTTGCTCCGTTAGTCCTAATCCTTGATCAGCTATCGGAGCTTTCAAGAACAAAGGTACGATCTTTATCACGAAACCCTCGGCAAAACGATACAATATGATGAAACAGATATACCACACGATATACTTCTTCGTGAAGAACTCCTTGAAGACCAGCCATAACTCAGCCATACTTTCCTTCAACGAATGTTCTCTGGTAGCGGCTTTCCCACCCGAAGGCAACATCTTCATATGATAAAAACCAAGCAGGATCATGATCGTACCGCAAAGCAGCATAACGATCATCCAAGCGTATATCACGGCCTCTTTCTCCAATCCTATCCCGGTAAAATATTGCATCATATAACCCGCCAGATAAACCAGACCACCCGTGGCTACGATCTTCGCCAAATTGTAAAACGCACCTTGCCAACCGATATATTTGGCTTGATCCTCCGGCGAGAGCTCTTTCATATAAACGCCATCCGTTGCCACGTCATGCGTAGCCCCGCTAAGCGCTATAATACCTAATAATGCGATAGATAGAGCAAAGAAACTCGGCAAGTTTAACGCCAAGGCCACTAAACCGAATAAGCAACCGGATAACAACTGAGTCAATACGACAAAGAATTTCTTAGTACGATACATTTCCAAAAACGGGCTCCATAAAGGCTTTAAGGTCCAAGGTAACATGATAACCGAGGTCCATAACGCAATCTGGGCATCCGATATATCCAATCCCTTAAACATGAGTACGGTAACCATGTTCAGCACTACAAAAGGCAATCCCATAGCAAAATAGACACTAGGGACCCAAGTTACAGGGTTTCGACGTTTAGTAGCATTCGTGTTTTTCTCTTCCATGCTTTATTTAGAATTTAGGTGTACAAATATAATTAATAATCCGGATATATCTTTAATCGATCGGACAAATAGAGGAGATCATCCCGAAGGTAGCGTTATCATTCAAATCCCAGACCATCTTTCCGGCTCCGTTTATCTCGATCAACTGCGGGTAATGTCCTTTCGCAGCCTCTCCGTCATGGCCTTGCCAGTTACAGATATACAAACCACCGTCCCGTTTAGGGAGCAACTGGGCAACAAAGAAAAGCTGGGCTCCCTCGATATCGTTCGCATTCATCTTGCGAACGATATCTCCTGTCTCGAAATTCAGCTCTATGAAGCAATGGGCATCACCGCAAGCGACCAGATAATTACCGTTATCCAACGCAGCCACGCTAAACGGGTTACCGTCTACTTTCACGCTTTTCAGCAATTGACCGGACGGGGATATTTCCCGGATCTCGGAGGTAGCGAACAAGGGCACTAGATAATTGCCCCGCTTATTCTTGTTTACTTGACGGAATTGTGCATGGGGTTGCTCAATTCGGGTATCGAAATCTGTTTTCGACAGGATCTCTCCTTTTGCGTTCACTTCCATGATCGTAGCCGGGTTTCCACACCACGCCAATAAATAATTACCGTTGGAAAGTACACGGGCTGTCTGCATCTCACACCCTTCCGGAGCGGAGATATTCCAGACCTCCTCATGATCCCGGGTGATTAGCTTCGCCCCTTTCGAATAGGAAAAAAGGATATTCCGATCGGGAGTAACAGCTACGGAATTACATTCCCATCCTTTTTCCAAGGGATGCTCCCATTCAATTTCTTTCGTGTTCTTGTTTACGATGGCGATCTTATCCCAGCCGGAACCGCCTAATAAAAGATGATGCGACGCCTCATGACATGCGGAACATACGAGTAGCAGGCATGCGGATAATATAAAAGTATAGATTTTCATGGTATATAATAATGTACTAATTAGATAATATGCCAATTATAGCAGGATGGACACATGGGATCCACCCTGCAAAAAAAGATCATGTGTGTTGTATTCGCATTGGCATATTGACACATTTAGCGAAACGACACATTGGTTCATTCTTCTTTATTTCGCTAAGTCACGGAACAACTCATATCCCTGATCAGGCGTGATACCTTGATGCACGACCGCATGAACCGCCTGGATCATGGCGACAGGAGAAGTACTCTGGAATACATTACGTCCCATATCCACGCCGGCCGCACCGTCGTTAATCGCATTATAACATAATTCCAACGCCTCCTTCTCCGGTAATTTCTTACCACCGGCGATTACCACGGGAACCGGGCAAGCGGCGGCTACCTTCTCGAAGCCCTCACAATAGTAGGTCTTCACGATATTAGCGCCATTCTCCGCACAGATACGGGAAGCCAGACCGAAATAACGAGCGTCTCGAGCCATTTGCTTACCAACAGCGGTAACACCCATTACCGGGATATTGTAACGGCTAGCCTTATCGACCGCCTTATATAAGTTAGCCACAGTCTTAGCCTCATGCGCCTCGTCGCCGATAGCCAACATAACCGCCATGGCGGAGACGTTCATACGGATAGCGTCCTCTATATCGATCAATACATTATCGTTCAAATCCGTAAGGATAGACGTTCCAGCGTCCGAACGAAGACAAATCGGTTTCGTCGTATTCGCCGGAATCGTAGATTGCAAGATACCACGGGTACACATCAAGCAATCCGCATATTCAATCAAAGGAACGATATTTAAGTCGATACGCTCCAGACCGGAAGTCGGCCCCATGATGAAACCATGGTCAAAAGCAAGCATAACCGCCTTGCCTGTCTTCGGGTTGAAGATACGGGATAAACGGTCTTTCATACCCCAAGGTAAGTTCTCGGCTCCCTTCACATGGAAACTCTGGTTCTCACAATTGATGCCTAAACCGAAGTCCGCACCTTCTCTTAAATCATCTAAATCTGCCATATTTATTATTCGTTTATTATTATATTTTATAGAGACGGGGCATGCCCCGCCTCACGCTGTGTATTATTTTATAGCGCCTCAGCAAAAGAAGCGAACATACAGCTCCAAGAAGTAGCCCCGCTATCAGCGAAACCAATCGAACGCTCACCATAATTACGGGCACGGCCAAAATTAGCTTTCATCGGTACCGTAGCCTCCGCTCCCTCAAGCGCCGCTTTAGCGCCAGCATTCAAGACTTCCTTGATATCATCCGACGTACAAGCCTGCATAGCCTCCACCGCCGGGATCAAGGCATCCATCATCGTCTTGTCGCCTCGTTTCGCTTGGGTTTGTTGTTGCACATTCGCCAAGCCACCGGCGAACATAGCTTTCACGCCTGCAGCATCCAACTCGGTTCCCTCTGCATGATCGCTCATACCCAAGAAGAAAGCGCCGAGCAAGGTACTTGTCGATCCGCTCACTTCCATCATCACGTCCATACCCATATCACCAAGCATTTGCTTGAACTCCGTTCCAGACTGAGCGCTTTTATTCACGGCAGTCATAGCGGCAACGATAGCGGTACCATGATCTCCATCCCCGATTACGGCATCCAATTTAGAGAATTCCTCCTCACGTGCCTTGATCTGTTTCAGCGCATTGTCTAACATGGCCTTGAAGGCCTCGATAGTAAGTTGTTTCATATATATTATTTATTTACCTAGGGTTGTCCAATAAGGTGCGTCCGCACGTTTGTTATTCAAATAATCGATATGGTCCTCATCCAAGATCGCCATGATCATCTGGAATCCAGCTTGCTCCTGTACGGTCAAGATCTCTTGGATACGGCTTACCACCACCTGCAAGCCACGAGCCTCTAATTCCTTATAAGCCTTGCGGAAGATGATATTCAATTCCATATGGGTAGTAGCGCCTACGCCGTTAATGATCAACAACATCTTATCACCGGCTTTTGGCTGTAACTGCTGGCAAAGTAGGTCTACCATCTCCGCTGCCGTATCATCGGCGGATACCAACGGTTTCTGTCCACCACCGCCTTCGCCATGCTGGCCCATACCGATCTCCATGATTCCATCGGGAAGATTCGTGATCGTACCTCCGTTCTGGGGATGCGTACAAGAACGCATAGCGACAGCCAAGGTAGCCACGTTCTTATTATAGCGTTCACCTATCTCAATCAACTCGTCTAAAGACTTCCCTTCCTCGGCGGCGGCACCTAATATCTTATACAAAGGAACACAACCGGCCAAGCCACGACGATCGTCTATATTCGCCCCGATACCTGCGCTGATATCATCATGCGTAAGTAATTTCTTCACCTTGATACCCTTACGAGCGGCCAACTGGCAAGCCATATTAGCGCTCATCACGTCGCCGGAATGGTTCAATACGACCAGCAAGATCCCGGCCTCACGATCCATCAATTGCAGTGCCTGAAACAAACGTTGGGCACCCGGAGCGGCGAATACGTCACCCACGACGGAGCAATCCAACATGCCCTCTCCTACGAAACCGCTCAAGGCAGGCTCATGACCGGAACCGCCTAAGGTAACGATCGCTACCTTATCATTGCCTTTCGGGTTAGCACGTACGACGATATTCTCAGCCGCCAACTTTACTTGATTCGGATACGCTAACGCATAACCTTCCAATAACTCAGCCGTAATATTCTCAGGATCATTTATGAATTTTGTCTTGATGTCTGACATGGTATTATCCTCCTTTAGATTTATGAATTTTGATTTACGAATTATTTTAGTTCCATGATCTCGATAGCGATACCTTCTTCCTCGATGAAAGCGATCGTCAAGTGCTCGTCGCAAACAGCCGGGCCGAAGATTACCTTCTTACCTTCCAACTCTTTTTCCAAACAAGGAACCGTATAAGCGATATGGCCATTGGTCTGTACCAACTCCGGTAGGCAGCTGCCTTTCTCGAATTTCAAGAACTCGATCCGGTTCGGACTCTTGCTGTAATCCGTCAACCATACACTCAGGCCTTCGTTATAAACCGCCCCTTCTTTACTTTCCGTAGTGACAATTCCTACGTGATTAAATGTTCTCATGATCTATTCAATTTATAGTTAGACAATTATATTATTAAAATTCGTTCTCTTCCGATAGGATATAAAGCCAGCCCCCAATACTAGGATGATCGACAGATAAAGATAAATAAATATCCCGTTCACGTTGTCATTCTGGCCATAAGAGTGCATGCCACTCAAGAAATAATTCACGCCGAAGAAGGTCATCAACACCGAATAGAAGGCCAAGATAGACGTAAAATTAAACAACCACAGGTTATTGCATTTCGGTATCAAGCGGAGATGCGTCACGATCGCATATATCACCATCGTAATCAACGCCCACGTCTCCTTCGGGTCCCAGCCCCAATAACGTCCCCACGACTCATTCGCCCAGACCGCTCCCAAGAAAGTACCGATCGTCATCAGGGCCAATCCGATCCAAAGTGACATCTCGTTCACGATACTCAATTCTCGTACCCGTTCTTTGAGCATCACGCTGTTCTTCTCCCCGCTTACGCTCATCATCACCAGATTCGTCAAGCCGATCAGACAGCTAATACCGAAGAAACCGTAAGCTCCCACGATAACCGCCACATGGAACATCAACCATGGGGATTTCAAGACCGGAACCAACGGATTGATCTGCGGGTCCATCCAACTCAAGCCGGACACGAACAAGATGATCCCCCCGAATAAAGTAGCCAACGCAAACGTAAGCGTACTCTTGCGTACGAACAACAACCCGGCGAACACCGTAGCCCAAGCCACATAAACCATCGTCTCGTACGAATTGCTCCAAGGGGCGTAACCTGCGATATACCACCGCATTCCCATCCCATACATATGGAAAACGAATACGGCCAAAATGCCCAGACTCAATACCCAAGTCGTATAGGTAACCCATTTTTCCTTCTTGAATAAGGCCACGAAAGCGAAGACCAGCAACAAGCCTCCCAAAATCAAGTACCCTTTCTTACATTGCCGGAATACATCCATTTGATTATATTTAATCTCGGCCTGTATTTTCTCAGGGCGAATGTCTACCGTCTTATTCTTGGCTTGCTGATACGTATGGATCATTCCGATTACCTCGTCCGCTTTCTCCCAATCACCACTCTTCAATCCTTCCTGTATCTCCGATAAATACCAGCCCATAATGTGGGTAACGAACATGGAGTCCTTTCCGGAAAACGCCGATAAATCATCGCCCGGCGCATACCATTTGTGATCCGGGTCGTCCTCTTTCGGGAAAAGGTTTAACATCTGGTAATTGATCAATTGATGGAAGATATTTACCTGCTCATCCAGCTTGATCAAGTCTTTATCGAAGCGGGTACGCTCCGCTGGCATTTTATTGTAGGCCTCTTCCAGCTTCTCTTGCAATTTATAGCGTCCGTTACTATCGAATACCTCTATATAGGCGCAATCCTTATCCGTAAGGTCGTAATAATTAGCCAGCTCACTATTAGACAAGGCGATAAACGGCACCCGGACCCACATATCCGGCATAGCCAAGACACTCAACAAGAACTGATCAGAGTTCAAGGAACCGAACTGATCCGATTTATGCAACTTTCGCAGTACCTCGGAAGAAAATGTATTGATCGGCAACATACGTCCGCTTACCGATTGGATCGGCAACGCACCGAACTTAGCGGCATGTTCCGGACTTATCGCATATTTCTGTATGGCCTCCTTCATCTCGGGAGCGGCCGCACCTTGCGCCCGCAAGCCCCCTACGGAAAGAAGAATCGCTACTAACAGGGTCGTTTTACGAGCGCCCGATCTTAAATCTTTCAACTGTCGGCTTAATTTCATGAAACGGGAGTTTTTACCTACCAAGCAAAGTATAAAGCCGATCACTAAAATCACGTAGCCGGTATACGTAATATTCCTTCCGGCCAGATCTCGGTTCACGGAAAGTACCGTTCCTTGCTCATCCGGGTCATAGGAGGCTTGGAAGAAGCGATATCCTTTCACGTCTAATACATTATTCATATATACCCGGGCATGGCGAGTCTGTCCATCTACATGTACCAGCAACTCACTCTCATAAGCGGAGGGACTGGCAGAACCGGGATAGCGGGTTAAGGTAAATTTCACGAGTTCTACGCTAAAAGGAAGCGTATGATAGAGAGTCTGGTCCGAGGTACGGATCATGATACGATCGCTAGCCTCTCCCTCACGCAGGTGAAGGATTCCTTCCTCGCCGAAAAGGTGGGAAATAAGGGCACCCAGAAGGATGACAATAAAGGCGGCATGGGTGACCATCAATCCCCATCTACGCCGCTTAAGTAACTGGTGCTTGATAACGATAGCCACGAAATTGGCTACCAATAAGAATTGGAGTAAGAAAAATACAGGAGAATAGTAAATCATCGCTTTAGCGGCGGCAGTACCATGATACTTCTCTATAAAAGTAGCGATAGCCAAGCCAAAGGCGTAGATCAATAGAAGGACGATAGTCGTCACGGAAGAAGAGATAAATCTTTCTAGAGTTTTCATTTGCTCATTTATTAATAACACTGATGCGACAAATGTACGCAGATTAATCATTTTTGAAAGAATCGGCGATTAATTTGCCGCATCCATGTTATCTATCTATAAATAGACCTTGTCTATTAATCCTCAATAATTACCCGGAAGCCTACGTTGAACACACGTTGGTACGGATAATATCCTTTACGGGTATAAGCCGTCGAGAATTTCGGTCGTTCGATATAAGAACCGCCACGAACCACCTTATACTCGGAGACCTCTTTCGATTTCTCGTTGTAAGGATAAGGCAAGTAATCTGAACGAGTCCATTCCGCCACGTTACCGTGCATGCAATACAAACCGAACGGATTCGCTTCATATTGCTTACCACCCACCTGAACCAAATTGCCATCATCCACGCCTTCCTCTTTCGGTAAGTAAGTATAGTACTTGTACCAATAAGAAGTCTTAGGCATCGGTTGCGGGTCGATACCGCTTACGGCAAGCAGGAGCGTGGTTACGTCGGCTAGGTTATCCTTTTTACCGAAGTCCGCATTCATATCGCCATACCAGAAATCTTGATCGCTACCGGCACGACAAGCCCATTCCCATTGCGCCTCGGTCGGAAGCGTGATGTTCAAGCCTATTTTCTCACTCAGCTTCTTACAATAATCCATCGCGTCATTGTAACTTACACGGATTACCGGTTGCTCTGGCTTATTAGCGGGATATCCTTGAACCACGTGATCCTTCCATTGCTGATCCACGAAACGGCTGTCGTGATCCGGGAAAATCACGTTGAATTGCTGGTTCGTAACCTCCAACTCACCCATCCAGAAAGCTTTGTCAATCTTCACTTTCGCCGTCGGACGAGTATCGGATTGCCCACGATAGCTACCCATCACGAATTGTCCGGCCGGAACGCGAACAAATGTCATCTTGATACCCGGAGCCAACTCGATCTCCTTACGGGTTTCCTTCTCGTCGGCCAACATAGCCTTGATCCGGTCCGCATCGAATGGCCAACCTTTCACCTTCAACTCTTTTTCCTTGACAGGAGCCAATTTCTCCGGCATCTCCGGTTTGATCTCACCTTTACCCTTCAAGTAAGCGGCATAATCGGAGATCTCTTTCTTCCAATCCACGCCTGCGCCATTCGCATACTTATCCGTCAACTCTTTACGGCGCTTGATCTGGTCGAAGCCTTGATACGGGATGATATCCTTCGAAAGCACATTTGCGTTGAAATAACCCTTATCCGGAGCGTTGTAATCAATCCAGTTATAAAGGGTTTTCCACTCTTTATCCGTCAGTTGCACGTTAAAGTGCCCTTTCTTCAACATACGAACCAGTTCACTCGTGTTCGGATGATATTCATACGGTTGAAGAACCACCATATCACCCTCGCCACCTTGACGGTGTACATACGGATGCAGATTCAAGTAAGAAGTGCCATAACCTAATTTATCCTTCTTGCCCCCACGCAAGTCGAAAGCCTTACCCTCACCATTATGGCAAGCGATACAGGCACGATCCAAGATCGGTTGGATCTCCAGATCGAACGTGAACGAACGGGTCCCCCCTTCCGGCGGAGTCAACGCATGCGGGGCTTTCTGCGAAGCCATCACACGTTTCGGGATAGGAATCTGGTTCTGGTCCTCATGGCAACCGATACAAGATACCACCTCGCCCGGCTGACCGGTCAACCAGCTACGCATCCACTGGATAGCCACTCCGTCTTTGTCTAACGGCTGGATAGAGATCGGCGTATTCGCCGGGATCTTGAAGATAGCGGAGCCATCCTCTTCTACCGGAACCGTACCCAACATACGCTTGATGTCCCAACCGGACTGGATTCCATGCCAGTTATGATCGGAGGTAGTCTTCACGTAAGCATACTCATAAGCGTGCAGACGAAGAGACTTAACCGTACCCCGGGGAATGCCTCTCAAACCCTCTCCCTCGTAAATATCCTGAATAAAGACCGTAGCCTCTTTGTCATTCAATTTCACACGGTCCGGAATAGCCGGAGGAGTCTGTGTCTTACGTACGGCAACCGGACTGATATAGCCCTCACCCTCTACCTTACGCAAACAAGTCACGTTATCGAATACGTCCACCAAATAGATACCCCATAAATCCTGTGGATCTAATTTAGCGGCCACCAAGAAATATTTATCATTCAGCGGAGTCGGTTTGATAAACTGCGGCCATACGCCATTTACCAACTCATCCTTAATCTCCTCCACGATCGGCCGGTTACGATACGGGATCTCCTGTACCATACCAGCGGCGCCTTTACGGGCTTTCGCCGGATCGAACACGATCAAACGACCGGAACGGGCAATACCATGGTGACCGGAGATAATTCCCACGAAAGCGGAACCGTGGCCCGGCAACGGCTGAATATCGAACGTACTGTTCGGGAACATCGATCCGCTACCATACAGCGCTTTCTGCTCCGTACCATCCGGATTCATGTTCATCACGATACGGGAATAATAGTGCGTCAAGTCCGTGTACTCCCAACGAGTGTACATCACACGACCGTTATTCATCACTACCGGGTTCCAGTTTGCGTCTTGATCGAAAGTCAGACGGCGCAAGCTCTTCGTGTCCGGCGTATAAAGTACCATATTACCGACAGGGTCATCACCGCTTACACAAGGCACGCCTTGATAACCGATATTCGAGTTGGCGATGATACGTCCGTCCGGCAGGTAGGTTCCGTCGTAGAACTCCAGATCCGGCTCCTCATTATGAATCAATTGCTTGAAACCGGTACCATCCAATTTCACCTCGAATACGTTCCAACGCTTATCGGGCATCGTCTGGGTAAACATAGCACGATCGCCATCCCAATGCATCCGCAAGTCGGCGACAGAGGAACCGTTTTCCGGTTTATAGATCGACCGTACCTGTACATCCTCCCCGCGTAAATTACTCAACTCCACGATATCGGCGTCGAAGCCCATACGGCGGGCGGACTCTTGGTTACTCCAGTTATTACCCTGCGTACCCAAATCCGGAGCCATTGCCTTATGAGCGTTTACACCTAATTTAAAGCGGGCAGCCAAGACTTTATCACCATCCAAGAACGGGTTCGCCAGCAAGATCGTACGTTTATTCGCGATCGCTTTCTCGGCATTAACCAAAGCGGCCTCATCACCATTATAAATGCCATCGAAACCTTTCTTTACCTGCTGTTCCAACTCATCCAGAACCGGTTGATATTTAGTGGCGTCGAAGCCTTTCAACTTTTTCATATCGTTGAAAGCCAAACGAATCGCCTCCATATTCAACCAACTCAAGTCGCTCTGCAAATTACAGATACGTTGAGTTTTCTCATAAAGTTTCAAATACTCACGGATCTGAGTATCAATATCTTTTTCCGTCTCGATCTGCTTAACAGCGTTCTTTACATACGCAGCGTCTTTCAGACGAGAAGCCAAATTCAAGACAATATCACGCTCGGCGGAAGCGTCACTAGCGGTCAACCAGTTCTCCAACCCATCGATATTAGCGTTTAAGGCCCCCAATTCCTTCGGATAAGCGGCTAGCAAACGTGCGGCCTCCTCCTTCGGGAAAACATTCATGATACGGAAGAATACACTACCTACCGTCGACTGATCGGCCAAACCCACCTCAGCCTCGAAGCGTACATATTCCTTATTGATATTGTACACCATCACGCCATTGGCATGGCATAATACACTATGATCGTATTTCTTACCGCCGATCAACAAAGGATTCCCGTATAAATCCGTATTCTTGCGGATACTGCCCGAGCCAGAAACCCAATAATCAGGATCTAACTCATCCAACCAAACCGAACTACCGTCCGCCTTGATTAAACGGGCGTTCGCCCATGTACCCCAATCCCAATCCGTACCATCCGGTCCGGCAGCCGTAACAAGCACCAACTGATCCAGCCCCGTCAAATCGGCGGACATCGGGACAGCCTTCTGCTTCGCCTTGATCCAAGCCGACATGATCGGCATGTTCGCCTTCACCAAAGAGGCACGAAGCTCAGACTTTTGTTTTACTGAGGCGTCAATCCAGTTATCCACCTTCTTTTGCTTCGGACCTGCCGAAACAAGAAGAGAGGTCGACAACAAGAGTGATACCATTATATAGTATTTATTCATGTATTAAATTTAAATTTAGAAGGTTGTTTATTGAAACCCTAAGGATCACGATCGGCAACCCTTAGAATTACGAAGCATAACCCTAGAGGTTTTTATAAAGCGGCCTTCTGGTTCGTGAAACGTAAGCCAGCGTTGTCGTGATAGCATGCCCACTCATCTACGATAGCGCCTTCCGGACCTGCCATCATAAAGTGGAATGTCTCCAATTTCTTCAGACGTAATACGTCGCCGACCTTCTGAACCACGAAATTCTTGCTCTTGATCGGTCCGTGTCCAGCAGGGATAGCCGGGGCGTTCGGAGTCTCGTCACCTACCTCAGAGAAGTTGTATACCCAACCCTTCTCTACCATCCAAGACTCATGTTTAGCAGGGAAGTCAGTCTTTACGTGAGCGTGTTCCGGAATCATCTGGCCCGGCAACAAATAGATAGCGTGAGCGAAATACTTATACTCCGGATCGTTGATCCAGAAAATACCACCCATACCTACATTCTCGAAATCACCCAAACCAAAGTCTGTCACCCACATATCTTTCGCCATCAACTCCGTGAAAGGAACATCGTAGAAAGCAAACATATCTTTCATCGCTTCCATAGCGACATCTTGTTGAAACTTGCCGTCTTTATAAAAATCGGCGTTCGTGTACTTCTTTGAATAAGCCATTGTTCTATTTTTTTGATTGTTAGTATTACATGCGTTCGTGCATTCTTTGCGGCAAGTTCCTTCCGGACAATTACCCTCCCCGTTAGCGGCGCAACAAGTAGCGTCTGTTGTTGTCTTTCCCGTACATGCGACCATAGATGCCAACGCCAATCCCATAGCCGCCATTTTCATGTTCAAACCTTTTCTCATTTGTTTTTGTGTATATTTGTTAGTACTATCTGTTTCAACGTATCGCTATTCCCTCGATCTCGATCAATAACTCATCCCGGCAAACGTCGGCCCACATATAAGAGATCGGGATATTTAATCCGTAGGTATTCATCAAACGCTCAGCCTCCTCGTAGTCGGATTTATTCTTCAAGTAGACTCGTAACTTAACCAATTTAGCGTCAGCGATCAGTTCCGCTATATTTTCCATCGTGATCCGTAATTGACGTTCCAGCCCTACTCCCTTCAAGCTCTCCTCACCACGGATAGCGGCTGTACCGGAGATATAAATCAATTTACGATCCTGAAAAGACATACTCTTGGCACGCTCGAACTTAGGAGTCGTCTTCTTTTGTCGGGCAACTTCCAGTACTTGTTCCGAATACGCATGGGCAGCCACCTGCAACTTATTATCGATCGGCGTAGCGAAAGCATCCGGCGTAGTAAACACGGCGGCATCCACATCGATCAAGATACCTCCCAGATTCGCCCCGATACCCGTAGCGGCAGGATAACCATTCGTCCATTCCGTTTTACTATAAAAATCAGACCGGGCGTTATTAAACGCTTGATAATGCTGATCCTGACCGTCGAAAGCTGTTATACGCTCGATATAATTCCACTGACGGATAATGCTATTCAACGGAAAACCCTCCCGACGAAGCACATCCCCCAATAACCGGAAAGCTTCCACCGACTGAGGCTCTATACCAAAATGGAGTACATCCCCTTGAAAACCGCCGGCAAAAAGGAAACGTCCCGAGGCATTCTCCAACAAGACATAAGGAACACCTTGATAATGACGGAAAGTAATCCGATCCTGCGCATCGGGCACATAGCTATGTACCTCCATCAGCAAAGGAGCGTTCAGCGGCGGTTGGGAGACATAGCTCAAAGCCGGTTCGCAATCCCCATAATACCGACGGATTTTCTCCCGCAGCAAAACCCGGCGTGCCACGTATTCCTCATTCGTACCCGGAGTACCGAAAAAGGCCAGTCTCATGATCACCTCGTTTTGAGGTAATTGAGACAATAGATCGTCCACCATAACCGCGAACTCAGCCGGCTCAGTGTTTAATATCGTATAATGTATTTTCTCACAATAATTCATATCCTTTTATTTTACAGGGAGTTTACATATTCCGTTAATGCCTCGACATCTTTCTTGGAGACCTTTTTATCGATACCATGCTTATGGACCTCGAACACCTCTTCCATGGTAGCCGCACGCCCATCAAACAGATAAGGAGCCGTACGCCAAACCTCAATCAAAGTAGGAGTGTCCCACCCTTTCTCAAATTCGATATCCTCGCCGATACGGTGCATCTTCATATCCGTATAATAAGGACCGCTATGACACTCGCCACATTTCAGTTTCTCAAACACCTTTCTTCCCTCTTTCGCCTTATCCGATAATTCCCCATTTACTAAATACGGACTAGGCACCGGACGCAAGGATTTCATATAAGCGTCCACACATTTCGCCATTTCCTCTTCTGGCTCAAAAAACTGGATGAACTTAAAACCGGCACGTACCGCATATTCCGCACTCTCACGAACACCCGAGATCATGCTTGGGGGAGTCACATGCGAATACAACATGCTCTTACAATTCTTCGAGTTACCAACTCCATCATTCATCAAGTCCCAGTTCATCCCGTCCGTACGGGCATCCCCCGGATGGCAACCATTACAACTCTGCCAGCCTTGATAACAATGATTCGCATCGTTAAAATATTTCTCGCCCTTGTTCTCCGGCGTTTCCGTACGACCCGGATTCATGTCGGTAGCCGTTACCTCCAATGTATTTATATCGACGGTATTCAAGATATCGGCGAAATAAGTAGGGATTATCAACTTATCTCCCGAAAATATAAAATTTCGGGGACCGTTTCCTTGTAAGGGAACTCGCTCACGAAGTCCATACAAGAAATTCAAGTCGTAATCCAGACGGCTCTTATCCTTATAAGACTCAAACTTCGCCAACATCGCCGGATGATCGATCAAGCTTACCTCATGCGTACCGCTATGCGTGATAAAGATATGCTTGTCATCGCAAGCGATACTCCAGATACCGGCAGCGCCACGATCCGGCTCGTCCACCAATACCGCCCCAACGAATTCCTGCTTCGCCACATCGATCACGCTAAAAGCACTCGTGTTCATCCAACCTTGTTGAAGCTGGGAAGTAGGCACCGTGAATCGTCCCAAGTTATGAGACACGTATATATATTTCCCGTCCGGCGTGATGCACATCCCTCGTAAGGCATTGCTACCATTCGCCAATTGGATATCTTTCACTTTCGTAAACCCATCCATCTCGATTACCGATACGCAAGCGGCCACCACATCCACGTCCGCCCGTTGTGCGGGCAGGAAATTCGTAACAAACATATACTTGCCATCCTTGCTGAATACCGCCGATTTAGGCTCACGCAACACTTTCACGCTCCGGACTACCTTACGCATCACCGGATCTACCTCGACCACCGAATTATCGAACTGATTACATACATATATATGTTTCTTATCCGGCCCGAACATCGGATGGCAGGCTCCCGATCCCGTCGGTATGGCCGCTTCCACCCTACCCGATTCCAAGGAAAGAACTTGTAGGCGGCCGGTGTTCTCGAAGGTCGTCACATACACCTTATCCCCATCCGGAAGCAATCCGGTCGGGATCTCATCAAACGGAAACGAATGAAGCAAGCTCTTACCGTCCGCTGAAAAGATATCCAGATGTCTCGTTCCTTTCTGTGTCATTAATAGCTCCCCCTTTGCGTTCAATACGGCATCCGTAGTAAAGAAAGGTGGGTTGCCGGCTGAAGCGAGAGAAACGCAACAGCCGACAAGACAAGCCACCAATGAGTTTTTTATCAAGTATTTTCGTGTGTTCATGGTATATTTTGTATTCCTTATTTTCTAAATCCTAGTTCGTTCGAGATTACCCCGGCAACCTCCTTGATCGCCTTCACCGTATTTTTCACCACCTCTTTCGATAAGCGGTCTTTCGGGCCGGAGATCCAAATCGCTCCACAAGGATATCCCGTATAATTAAAGATCGGGGCGCCTACACAGATCACGCCGCTCAGCTCCTCCTCATTATCCATGGCATACCCCAGTTTGCCAACCCTTTCTAATTCCTCCAGATAGGCCTCACGAGAAGTGATCGTCCGGGAATTATACCGTGTAAACGTCATGTAGGACAGGTAACGATCTCGCACCGTCTTCGGCAAATAAGCCATAATCGCCTTTCCCGGAGCCGAACAATGCAACTCAAACGGCTTTCCCGGCGACAGGACGAAGCGGAACGTATGATGTCCTTGCGCTTGTTCGATAAAAATCCCTTTCTCATCTCCCAAGACACCAAAGCAAGCGGTCTCTTTCACTTGATCACGTAAATCACGCAAATGTGGCAAGACGGTCTCTAAAAGATTGTGTTCATTCAAGGATCTGAAACCAAGAGTCAATAATTTTCGGGAAAGTTTATAGCGTTTCGTGTCTTCACTAAAATTAAGATATTCCAGCCGCACCAATGTATTCAAAATACGGTAAGCCGTGGTCTGCGATATATCGAGCGCCGACTTAATATCTTGCAATGTTTCCCCCGCCGACCGCAAGGAAAGGTACTCAAGAACCGCAATGCCCTTCTCTAAATTAGGCACTTTATAGTTCTCATCCACTTTTTCCATATTTGGCAGCGTGTTTTCCATATTTGAAATTGCGTTTCAGATTTGAATCAAATATAGCAGTGATGAATTTAAACAAGATACGAAATATGTAAAAAGGTGTTAAGTATGTTGCAGAGCATAAATATCATAGAACAAAAAAGCCGGAATCTCTTCCGGCCTTCTTTAAACGCAATGAATCTACTATTTTTATTTCTTGCAATCGCAAGTTGAGTAGGCTACTAACATCCAAACCAACTTCTCCTGTTCTTTCAGATAATCGCTCATCAAAGCGACCGTAGCCTCATCGCCTGCCTCAGATGCCAAGGAAAGAAGTTTACGCTCCTCACCGATCAGATGACCGTATGTATCAAGAATATTCTTTAACGCCTCATCACCGCAAGATACGCCTGATACCTCTTTTACACGGGCTACTTTCAAATACTCGCTGAACTTGTTCTCCGGCTCGCCTCCCAACATCAGGATACGTTCCGCCAACTCGTCAACCTTCTCGGCAGCGTTGTTGTACATATCCTCGAATTTACCATGAAGAACGAAGAAACCGTGTCCCTTAATATTCCAGTGGAAACCACGAAGGTTCGTATAGAATACTTGGTAATCCGCCAATAATTGTTTCAAGCTTGCTACTACGTTACTTACCGCTGACGCATCTAAATGAAGATAATCTAATGTTTTCATACTGCTATTTTTTAATTGTTATACTTTTCGTTTTTCTTATATTGCAAAGATATGGCAAATATAAACAACTGTCAAACAGATAATTCCTATACATATATAGATAAAATCTATATTTAAACGATCAGCAAGAAGACTTGCGATAGAACTTGGGTTTCTATTTACCCAATTTAAACTTATATCCTGCGGTAAGAGCCAAAGTATGGTAATTCGCCTCGATCGATCCTCCCTTATGCTCTTTACCTAACGATACATCATAGCCAAAATTGATAAAGCATTGTTTTATTTCCACACCTACAGTGGCACTTATCCCCCAATCAAAAGCACGAAGCCCTTCACAGGGATCATGGGTATAAAACTTAGCGGATTCTTCCGAAGCGACAGACCATCCCCCGAACATTCCTTTATCCAATACGCTTACGGCTATATAAGGGCCTACTCCAACATTCAAACGAATATCCTCAGCTAATTTGAATGAGAAATTAGCCATAATCGGTAATTGCAAGAAATTTCGTGTCACCTTATTTGAGTAATCATACGCATATCCATACGGATCATAAGTAGGTCCCGGCACTGCCCACCAATAACACCCATATCCATATCCGGGAAATTTGTCATTACTATATCCCCTTTGCGTATAATACAAACCTGACTTCAGAGAGAGAAATTCCGGCTTCAACTGATATTCCACTCCTACCCCAATCTTCCAACTCGGTTTCCAATCAACCATTGGACCCGCCTTCATCACTGTCATACCCGCTTCCGGAACTACCGACCACTGGGCTTGTACCGATATTACACCCAACATTAACACCATCGCAAATAATACAACTCTTTTCATATACTTTTTATTTTGATAAAATAATCGAACGACATATATGAATAAGACATGAAACAATAAAAAACCCCTATTGGCACCAACAGAAAAAGGCCGGAATCACTTCCGACCTTCTCCAAACGCAATGAATCACCTTTTTTACTTCTTGCAATCGCAAGTTGAATATGCTACTAACATCCAAACCAACTTCTCTTGTTCTTTCAGATAATCGCTCATCAAAGCGACCGTAGCCTCATCTCCCGCCCCGGATGCCAAGGAAAGAAGTTTACGTTCCTCATCGATCAAATGACCATACGTATCAAGAATATTCTTTAACGCCTCGTCACCACAGGACACGCCTGATACCTCTTTTACACGGGCTACTTTCAGGTACTCGCTGAACTTGTTCTCCGGCTCGCCTCCCAACATCAGGATACGTTCCGCCAACTCGTCAACCTTCTCGGCAGCGTTGTTGTACATATCCTCGAATTTACCATGAAGAACGAAGAAACCGTGTCCCTTAATATTCCAGTGGAAACCACGAAGGTTCGTATAGAATACTTGGTAGTCCGCCAATAATTGTTTCAAGCTTGCTACTACGTTACTTACCGCTGATGCGTCTAAGTGGATATAATCTAATGTTCTCATAATTGCTACTTTTTAATTTGTTATACTTTTTGCTTTTCTTGTACCACAAAGATACGGCAAGTATAAGTAGCTGTCAAACAGATAATTTTTATATCAAGATAGAGGAAATTTATTAAACTATTCCATACAATAAGTATGCAAATGACATGAATACATAAATAATTGGATACTAACATTTTAAAAAGACGATTATCATTTTCGAAAAACACGTACGTGTTTTTTTGAAAAGTCGTACATGTTTTTCGGGAAACACGTACGACTTTTTACAGAATCATACGGCAAGGAACTAGAACATACATAAAAATATACGATAAGTCTCCCTTTTTCAGGGGGCCCAAAAGCATTTCCCCCAAAATCCCCTACTCGAATTATCGCTGTGGTTTTAGAGAGCCGTAAAAGTTACTTGATAAAGAAAGAAACCGGACGAACACCTATAAAAACTTAAGCAAAAAGGTTACCTTCGCGGAAACAAGATTTCGCTTTGGAAGTACAAGAATTATTGAAACTATATGCCGCTCACCCGCAAGTGACGGCGCTGGACACCTTACTGAAAAACGATACGTCCCGCAATATATTCCTAAAGGGACTGAATGGCTCGGGTCCGGCAATGACGATCGCCTCTCTTTTTACGAAAGGAAGGGGGAGTTATGTGTGCGTGTTGAACGACCAAGAGGAAGCCGGCTATTTCTATCACGACTTGATGCAACTTACCGCCAGCAATGAGGTATACTTCTTCCCATCCGCTTACCGGAGGGCCATCAAGTACGGGCATGTCGATCCGGCGAACGAGATCCTGCGCACCGAGGTACTCAGCCGGTTGCAAGACCCGGACGCCTCTTTCGTGATCGTCACGTATCCGGACGCCTTGGCGGAACGAGTCGTGGCCCGGGAGGTATTGAAGGAGAATACCTTAAAGATCAGCGTGGGCGAGAAGCTGGATAATATGTTTGTCTCCGACGTGCTGGACGAGTATGGCTTCGAGCAGGTCGACTATGTATATGAGCCGGGGCAGTACGCCCTCCGTGGCAGTATCCTCGACGTTTTCTCTTTCTCCAACGAGTTTCCTTACCGTATAGACTTTTTCGGCGACGAGGTGGAGACCATCCGTACGTTCGACGTGGAGACGCAACTCAGCAAGGAGAAACTGGACAGCATCTATATCGTACCGGAGATGAGCAAGAACGCCATGGATAGTAATTCCTTGCTAGGCTCCCTTCCCCGGAACACCTGCATAGCGGCGAGAGATCTCGCATGGTGCAAGGAGCGCATCGGAAGCGTATGGAACGACGATCCGGTGGTAGCCGACGAGGAATCCTTCGCCGATATCGACCAGATGCGGAAGAAATTAGTCCGGGGCGAGGACTTCCTACGGGAGGTCTTGGATTTCCGTCGCATCCATTTCGGGGCACGGCCGATGGGAACGGCGGACGCTACCATCCATTTCTCTACGCAAACGCAGCCGATCTATCATAAGAATTTCGACCGGGTGAGCGAGTCGTTCCATAAATACCTCGACGAGGGCTATACATTATATATATTGAGCGATCAAGAGAAACAAGCCAACCGTATCCGGATGATTTTCGAGGATAGGGGCGACAATATCCCTTTCACCGCCGTAAACCGCACGATACACGAGGGATTCGCCGACGATACGCTACGCATCTGCTTTTTCACCGACCATCAATTGTTCGACCGCTTCCACAAGTTCAACTTGAAGAGCGATAAGGCACGAAGCGGAAAGATCACCCTTTCGCTCAAGGAGCTGAACCAGTTCTCGCAGGGGGATTATATCGTACATATCGACCATGGCGTAGGACAGTTCGGAGGCTTGGTACGCACCGAGGTGAACGGTAAGATGCAAGAGGCCATCAAATTGATTTATCAGAATAACGATATTATATTCGTCAGCATCCATTCCCTGCATAAATTATCGAAATACAAGGGGAAAGAGAGCGGCGAGCCGCCTAAGTTGAGCAAGCTCGGCACAGGCGCTTGGGAAAAGATGAAGGAACGTACCAAGGCGAAGGTGAAGGATATCGCCCGGGACCTGATCCTCCTCTATTCCAAACGCAAGCAAGAGACGGGTTTCGCCTACACGCCGGACAGCTTCATGCAGCATGAGCTGGAAGCCAGCTTCATCTATGAGGACACGCCGGACCAGATGAAGGCTACCGCCGAGGTCAAGGCGGATATGGAAAGTACCCGTCCGATGGACCGGTTGATTTGTGGAGACGTTGGTTTCGGAAAGACCGAGGTGGCTATCCGCGCGGCATTCAAGGCGGTATCGGACAATAAGCAGGTGGCCGTGTTGGTACCCACCACCGTACTGGCTTTCCAGCATTACCAGACGTTTTGTGAGCGCTTGAAGGATTTCCCTTGCAAGATCGATTATATCAGCCGGGCCCGTACGGCCGCACAAATCAAGGCTACCTTGAAAGAGCTGAAAGAGGGCGAGGTGAATATCTTGATCGGTACCCACCGGATCGTCGGCAAGGATGTACGTTTCAAGGATCTGGGCTTGCTTATCATCGACGAGGAGCAGAAGTTCGGGGTATCCGTCAAGGAGAAGCTTCGGCAGCTGAAGGTGAACGTGGACACCTTGACAATGACGGCCACCCCAATCCCCCGTACCCTACAGTTCTCCTTGATGGGGGCCCGGGATCTTTCCAGCATCACCACGCCACCGCCCAACCGTTATCCCGTGCAGACGGAGGTGGAGCGTTTCAATCCCGATATCATCCGGGAAGCGATCAATTTCGAGATGAGCCGGAACGGGCAGGTATTCTTCATCAACAACCGTATCCAGAACATTTACGAGATGGAAGCCTTGGTACGGCGGGAAGTCCCCGACGCACGGGTAGCCGTGGGGCACGGGCAGATGGAGCCGGAGAAGCTGGAGAAGATCATCCTCGACTTCGTGAACTATGAATACGACGTATTGATCGCTACCAGTATCGTGGAGAGCGGCATCGACGTGCCCAACGCCAATACGATCATCATCAACAACGCCCAGCAATTCGGGCTTAGCGACCTCCATCAGCTACGCGGACGTGTAGGACGAAGCAACCGGAAAGCCTTCTGCTACCTCCTTTCCCCGCCCCTCACCTCGCTGACGCAGGAGGCACGGCGCAGGTTGCAAGCGATCGAGAACTTCTCCGAGCTGGGTAGCGGTATCCATATCGCCATGCAAGACCTCGATATCCGGGGGGCCGGCAATATGTTGGGGGCCGAGCAAAGCGGTTTCATAGCGGATCTGGGTTACGAGACGTACCAGAAGATCTTGGAGGAGGCGGTAGACGAGTTGAAAAGCGAGGAATTCGCCGATCTTTACGCCGATAACACCGAAGGGCACCGGGATACGGGCAGCGAGTACGTCCGGGAGACCTATATCGAAAGCGACCTGGAATTGATGTTCCCTCCCACCTACATCCCCAACGACTCGGAGCGTATCTCCCTATACCGGGAGTTGGATAATATGGAGGAGGAACGTGATATCCTCGCCTTTACGGAGCGCTTGAAAGACCGCTTCGGCAAGATACCGAAGGAGGGCAAGGAGTTGATCCGGATCGTGCGCCTCCGTCGTATGGCCAAGAAACTGGGTATGGAGAAGGTGATCCTGAAGAAAGGGCAGATGAGCCTCTTCTTGGTGAATAACCCGGACAGCCCGTATTACCAAAGCGAGGCGTTCGGCAAGCTGCTGGGCTTCATCCAAAAGCATCCCCGTGAATGCAACCTCCGGGAGCAGAATGGCAAGCGAAGTATCGTGATCAAGAACGTCCCTACGGTGGAAGCGGCATGCGGCTACCTGCAAGAGATGGAAAAAATAAACTCAACCAACTTTTGACACATCCTCTTACAAACACGAAAAGATATGGAAAAGAAAACGATTATAGACCTTTTTGAGAGTTCAGCCAAGCGATTCCCGAGTAATCCTTTTTTATGGGAGAAGACGGGCAAGCGATTCGAGCCAACCACTTACGCCGAGGTTCGCGACCTCGTCTATGAGGAAGGCGCCGGCCTCATATCGCTGGGTGTGCGAAAGGGGGATAATATGGCTTTACTGAGCGAAGGGCGCAACGCGTGGATCATCGGCGAGCTGGCCATGTTCTACGCCGGGGCGACGAACGTGCCCCTATCGATCAAGCTGGAGGAGGCGAACGACCTCCTGTTCCGTCTCGTCCACGCCGACGTGAAATATATCATGGTATCGGGCCAGCAACTCAAGAAAATCCGGGCGATCAAGGATCAGCTCCCCGCCGTACGGAAGATCATCGTACTCGATGAGCAAGCGGAATACCAAGACCGTGAGATGTCGCTGTCCGAGATACGCCGGATGGGGAAGGTCTATCTGGGTATTCATCCGATAGAGGAGTTCTTGGCGATCGGGCAATCGCTGGGCAACGATGATTACGCCACCATCACCTATACCTCCGGCACGACCGCCGATCCGAAAGGCGTGATCCTCACCCACCGTAACTATACGGCGAACGTGGAGCAAGCGCTCACTTGCGTGGATATAGACGATACGTGGCGTACGTTGGTGATACTCCCGCTGGACCATTGCTTCGCCCACGTGGTAGGATTCTACATCTTCATGTCGAAGGGAGCCTCGGTAGCTACCGTGCAGGTAGGGCGTACCGGTATGGAGACCTTGAAGAATATCCCTATCAATATAAAGGAGTTCAAGCCGTACCTGATACTGAGCGTCCCTGCCTTGGCGAAGAACTTCAAGAAGAATATCGAGCAAGGTATCCGAGCGCGAGGCAAGAACGCCGTCCGCCTTTTCAACCTAGCCTTACGGATCGGTTATATCTATAACGGGGATAGCGACGAGGAGGAAGGAAAAGGTTTCCGCGTCCTCTTGAAGCCACTGGTCCGTTTGTTCGACAAGCTATTGTTCGCGAAAGTCCGTGAGAACTTCGGGGGCGAGCTGAAGTTCTTTATCGGAGGGGGCGCCTTGCTGGATAAGGACTTGCAGAAGTTCTATTACGCCTTGGGAATCCCGATGTACCAAGGATACGGGCTGAGCGAGGCGACACCGATCATCTCGACCAACGGCCCCCGCCGCCATACCTTCGGTAGTAGCGGCGTATTGGTGCGGCCCCTCGACCTAAAGATCTGCGACATGGACGGCAACGTACTTCCTCCGGGAGAGAAAGGCGAGATCGTCATCCGGGGAGAGAACGTGATGGCCGGCTACTGGAAGAACCCGGCATCGACGGCCGATACCGTAAAGGAGGGTTGGCTGTACACCGGGGATATGGGATATATGCGTGACGGGCTTCTTTATGTGTTGGGGCGTTTCAAGAGCCTGCTGATCGGAAGCGACGGGGAGAAATACAGTCCGGAGGGTATAGAGGAGGCCTTGGTAGAGCATTCCTCTTGCATCGACCAGCTGATCCTATACAATAACCAGAGTCCGTACACGACCGCCCTGTTGGTCCCTAACAAAGAACGGTTGAGGAAGCATCTGGCCCACCAGAATCTGGACCTTACGAGCGATCAAGGCCGAGAAGAGGCCATCCGTATCATCCAGCGCCAGATCGACCGTTTCCGCAAGGGAGGCGACCTGTCCACTCTATTCCCGGATCGTTGGTTGCCGACCACCTTCGCCATCCTCCCCGAGCCTTTCACCGAGCAAAACGGCATGGTAAACAGCACCATGAAGATCGTCCGGGGCAAGGTAGAGAAAGCCTACGCCGCCCGTATCGCCCAGCTCTATACCCCCGAGGGGAAGAACCCGCAGAACAAGTGGAACAAGGAGGCGTTGTAGAGACGCGGCGTGCTCGCCTACTCCATGCGTCCCCGAGAAGGCTCCCTAAGCACGAAGCAGTATTACAACCCGGAATATTATCCGTTCTTGGTTCCTACGTTAGATGACAATGGCAAGCAGATCGGGGATCTGGTACAGCCCGAGGGCGGCACACGTATCATCGTGATCAAGAAGAAATGATTTATCGGCGAGGCCCGGCCACCAAGGTTGGGCCTCGCATTTTCTAAAGATTCCACCGCGCACCTGCCGCGAGGTGCCGCATTTCCCCAAGATTCGACCGCGCACCCGATGTACCCCCCGTATTTTTCCAAGATTCGACCGTGCACCCGCCGCAAGGTCTCGCATTTCCCCAAGATTCCGTTTCGCGCCCGATGTAAGCCCCGTATTTTCCCAAGATTCGACTTTTCACCTGCCGCGAGGTCGAATCCGCGAAAAATACGGTAGTTTCCAGAGCTATATCCACCGATTTGTCTTACCTTTAGCCAGTATTAAACCTGATCATGGATCTAAATCAACAAGAAAATGGAAAAGATTACAAAAGTAAAAGACATTAACATCACGAAATTGAACAACGCCGAGTACCGAACCTTCATGGCCCGCTACGGGAACCTGCTCGCGGGTGGCGGAGGCGACTCGGAATCTCCCGACGAGATCAGCTTCGACCCGAACGACCCGCTGGGCATCCCCCAAGAACTTCGTACGGCCTTCGCCACCGATTTCGCCCTGTTGACCGACGCCGTGAACCAATCCTCGGCCAGCGAGGAGACCGCGCAGATGTCCGCCCTCGACAAGGAGAGGGATGATCTCTTGATCTTCATTACTTCCACTATTACCCAAATGACGAAAAGCCCGCTGGCGGCGCAACGCACGGCGGCCGAGAAGCTATACCTTCCCGTAAAGCCCTACATCGGAGCCGCGCGCCTCGCCAACTTGCAGGAGACGGCCGCCATCGAGGGCTTGCTGGTAGACCTCGACAAGGCCGGGATGCCCGAGGCGCTGGCGGCGATCAACCTCACCGAAGTAGTAGCAGCGCTGAAAGAGAAGAACAAGCAATACGCCACGCTCACCGAGCAACGCGCCAACGCCAAGGCGGACGACCCCGTAGAGAGCGCCAAGAAAATCCGCCTACGCATGGACGAGGAATACGACGAGATGTCCACCTACGCCTTCGCGCAAAGCGTGGTGAAGCCCACTCAAGAGACCGCCGCCTTCATCAACCGCCTCAACGCGCTGGTCGACGAGACGAACGCCCTCTACAACCAACGCATAGCGCAGGCGAGGGCCGCAGCCGCCAAGAAACAAGAAGGCGACAAGCCCGCTACCGACAGCGACTCGCCATCAGAGATATAAAATAATGAAGATCTTTTTCGTTAAATAATGAAGCTCGCGTTTTCTACCGCCGGGTTTCCCATCGAGCGGTGGGAAACCCGGTGATTAATGATTATTAATAGCCTCTCCCCCCTCCCTCCCACGAAAAAAACATACCTTTGCCAACAGTATTATCCGTGAAGGAATAACGAGACATTTACATGATAAGATCTATTCGCTATATCACTTTGCTAGTCCTGTTACAATTCGTGACCGGCATTTCCGTCCTATACGCCCAGAGCATAACTTCCGCATCCGGAATCGTGAGAGACTCCGTAAGCGGGGAACCCCTATCCTACGTATCCGTCATGTTCGAGAACTCGACGATCGGGGCGATGACCGACGATGACGGGGCTTTCAGCCTCCAGAATGACAAAGGGCTTACCCGGCTGGTCGTATCCTCGCTTGGATATGACAATAAGGTCGTAAACCTAAAGGCGGGGCAAAAGAACAACGCCCTCAACGTGCTCCTCCGGCCTACCTCGTTCGAGATTGCCGAGGTAGTCGTCAAGCCTAAACGTGAGAAATATTCCCGCAAGGACAACCCCGCCGTGGAACTGATCAAGAAAGTCATAGAGCATAAGAACGACAACCGCATCGAGGCGAAGGACGAGTACCAAAGCGAGGTGTACGAGAAGCTCAGCATGTCGCTGGACGACTTCAACCCCAATCTCGAGAAGAATAAGTTCCTGAAGAAATTCAAGTTCATCAAGAACTATCTGGATACCTCGGAGTTCAACGGGAAACCGATCCTGACGATCTCCGTCCGTGAGACGATCTCCGACCAATACTACCGCAAACATCCCAAGGCGGAGAAGACGATCACCAAGGCCAAGCGCCAGCAGGGTATCGACAAGACCTTGGACGATGGAGGCGCCATCACCGCCAACCTTGAGGAGATATTCAAGGGCGTCAATATCTTCGACAACAATATCAATATCTTGTTGAACCGTTTCGTGAGCCCGCTGTCTTCCACGCTGGCCGTCTCCTATTACAAATATTATATCATGGATACGGTGGACGTTGCCGGAGATAAATGTGTGGATCTCGCCTTCGTGCCCGTAAACAGCCAGAGTTACGGCTTCACGGGCCGCTTGTACATCACGCTGGACGGTAATTACGCCGTCAAGAAATTCCTCTTGAACACCCCGGCGAACATCAACCTCAACTGGGTGGACAAGCTCCGGATCGAGCAAGAGTTCAAGCGGATGCCGGATAGCACTTGGGTGCTCGCCAACGAGAATACCTACGTTAATTTCTATATCGTAAAAGGGGCGCAACAGCTCTATGCCCACCAGCTAAGGAATTTCGATAAGTATCAGTTCGACGTGCAGAACGCCGACTCGATCTTCGGCCTTCTCGGTCCGATCCATGAGTTGCCCGAAGCCACCGCCCAGACCGACACCTTCTGGATACACAACCGCCATGTCCCCTTGAAAGAGAAAGAGAGCGCCTTGGACGACTTGCTGGCGCAACTTCGCAAGGTACCGGCTTTCAACGTGATCATCAAGACCGCCGAGATATTGATCACCGGTTATATCCCGACCACGGCGGACAAGGATAAGAGCAAGTTCGATTTCGGACCGATGAATACCACGTTCAGCGCCAACCATCTGGAGGGCTTCCGCATGCGTGTGGGAGGTATGACGACGGCAAACCTCAACCCGCACTGGTTCGGTAGCGGTTATCTGGCCTATGGCGTAAACGACCGTAAGCTAAAGTATAACGCCAAGCTGACGTATAGCGTGAACAAGAAGAAATATCACGAGGGAGAAAGCCCGGTGAACAATATCTCTGCGATCCAAGAGTACGACGTATATACGCCTGGTCAGGACTTCCTCTTCACCAGCAAGGATAATATGTTCGTGGCATGGAAGGTGGGCGAGCCCGTCACCATGATGCAATACATCCGCAAGACCATGCTCCAGTACCAGAAGGAATGGCTGAATGGCCTGACCCTTACCACTTGGGCGCGGAACGAGAACAACGAGGCGGCCGGAACGCTCCGCTACGACCGTTACGACGCCGACGGGACATTGACGAACCTAAAGAGTTTCACCAACACGGAGCTAGGGACCCAGCTTCGTTTCGCCCCGGGCGAGCGTGCCTATAACGGACGAGAGGGTAAGAACTCGCTTTTCAACCTCTCGAAAGACGCTCCCGTATTCAAGCTATCCCATCAGATGGGATTGAAGAACGTGTTGGGGAGCGACTTCAACTACAACCATACGGAGATCAGCGCCGAGAAACGGATCTGGCTCTCTTCCTTCGGACATATCGACGCCTTGGTGACGGCGGGCAAGGTATGGGACAAGGTTCCTTTCCCCTTGCTCATCATGCCGAATACCAACCAGTCCATCACGATCCAGCCGCAAGCCTTCAACATGATGCGTGCGCTGGAGTTCGTAAGCGACCAGTATGTTTCGTTCTACTTCACGTATTATATGAAGGGATGGATCTTAAACCGTATTCCCGGCGTGAAGTGGCTACGTTTGCGTGAGGTGATATCGTTCAGCGGTTTCTACGGAGGACTGACCGATAAGAATAACCCGGCCTTGGACCCGACGGGACTATACCGCTTCCCCGAGGGAACCTCGCCGATGGGCCGTACGCCTTACCTTGAGGCCAGCGTAGGTCTGGAGAACATCTTCAAGATATTACGGATCGATTATTACCGCCGGTTGACGTATCTGGACCAACCGAATATCAAGAAGGGGGGCGTGCGTATAGCGCTGCGGTTCTCCTTCTAAGAGTTGACAGTTGAGAATTGACAGTTGACAGTTAAATGTAGGAGAGATAAGAAAATGGGGGAGTTGGAACGCAGACCGAACGCATGGGCGTTGACGCCGCTGGTGGTATTCTTATTGACTTATTTGGTGGTGTCTATCGTGGCGGGGGATTTCTATAAGATGCCGATAACGGTAGCCTTCGTCATCTCCTCGATCGTAGCGATAGCGATCTCCAAGGGAGGCAAATTAAGCAACCGTATCGAGCAGTTCTGCCGGGGGGCGGCCAACAGCAATATCATGCTGATGGTATTGATCTTCATCCTCGCCGGGGCCTTCGCCCAGACTGCCAAGGCGATGGGTGCCGTAGACGCTACCGTGAATCTGGCGATGTCCATCCTGCCCGGTAACCTGTTGGCGGCCGGAATCTTCCTAGCCGCTTGCTTCATATCCATCTCGGTAGGTACGTCGGTGGGCACGATCGTGGCCTTGGCCCCGGTAGCCGTCGGTATAGCGGACAAGACGGGGATGCCGGACGCCCTTATGCTGGGTGTCGTGGTAAGCGGCGCCATGTTCGGCGATAACCTGTCGTTCATATCCGATACGACCATCGTAGCTACCCGCACGCAGGGTTGCCAGATGTCCGATAAGTTCAAGGTGAATATCCGTATCGCCCTCCCGATAGCGATCCTGACCGGATTGATATACGTGCTGGTGGGAAGCGGCGTGGAGAACGCTTACGCTCCGGCCCCGATCGAATGGGTCAAGGTGATCCCTTATCTGGTGGTATTGGTAACCGCCGTTTGCGGGATCAATGTCATGCTGGTGCTATTCATCGGGATCGTCCTGTCCGGTATAGTAGGTCTGTGGACCGGTAGCTTTGATATCTGGGGCTGGAACGCCTCCATGGGATTAGGTATCACCAATATGGGCGAGCTGATTATCGTGACGCTTCTGGCAGGAGGCATGTTGGAGATGATCCGTTATAACGGGGGTATCGACTGGATCATCCGCAAGCTTACCTCCCGCATCCATTCCTCCAAGGGGGCCGAGATGAGCATAGCGGCCTTGGTGAGCTTCGCCAACCTCTGCACGGCCAACAATACGATCGCCCTCATCATGGCCGGCCCGATCGCCAAAGATATAGCGGACCGGTTCAAGATAGATCCCCGCCGCAGCGCCAGCCTATTGGATATCTTCTCTTGCTTCGTACAGGGAATCATCCCCTACGGCGCCCAGATGTTGATGGCCGCCGGACTCGGGCATGTCTCCCCTATCGAGATCATGCAATATCTTTACTACCCGTATCTATTGGGAGCAGGCGCCTTATTGGCGATCTTATTCAATTATCCGAGGAAATATACACTCGTATAGACTGCCCGTCCTTACGAAAAAACACAATAGTATTCAAAGCAAAAAGACTATTGTGTCCGGGATTGAATACTATTGTGTTCGCTGATGAATACTACTGTGTTCAGGTGGGAACACGGTAGTGTTTGGGAGCGAAGGGAATACCGCTGTCGGATTAGCCGAACAAATCCAGCGTAAGCTGTTTCTTCGCGGCTTCCAGTTTACGAAGATGCCGCTTGCCTTGAGGGGTGACGATCTCCATCTTATCGAAACGGGTACGTATCACCGTAGTCACGGTATAGCTCACGTTGACCACCTCTCCTAGCTCCGACAGACGGCGAGCGATCTCCAAGACGCAATCGATGCACATACCGCTCGTGAACGAGATCTTGTCCTCGAACATCTGTTTCTTGAAATCCTCATCTTGCATATAGAAATCGATCGTCTCGCCTCCCTTGTTGTAGATACCTTTCCACCGATACTTACTATCTTTCAGTACCGGCGAGATGATCTCTATCGTGGCCTTATTATCCTTGACCGTAGGCAGATCGTCGCTACGCAAGATAAAATAATCGAACTGGTCCCGTTTCACCTCCAGCGAACCGGAACGGTTACGATCCTTCTCGTTCAACTCACGTACCGAGATTTTCGTCACCTTCGGATACCCTTTCAAAGCCTCGTAGAAATTAGACTTGCACTTGCAGAAACGGGGCGAGGCGTTCAACAGGTCGATCAAGCGGTGTGAAGGCGTAACCCCCGGAGTCTTCAGCCGTAGTTCACGGCGTAACTTGAACAGCTCACGCTGCATCTCCTCCTCGTCCGCCGGCGTACGATCCATCAGCGGCTGTCCACCCACCGACAAGGAAGGACGGGTCAATATCTGCATCACCAAGTTCAACACGATAGAGATAGAGCGGCTACTCTCCCCAGCCACGCCCAGCTTCTCACGGAAACCACCCTCCTTATCGTAAGGCTCGTTGTAAACCGTCAGCTTCACGTCCAGCATATCCGCCAAGGAACGTATCAGCGTAAGAATCTCCTTCTCACACCGGTGCTTGGTCATGGCATCCATATAATTGGATTTATTATTAAAGGAATAACGTATCTCCAGCTTATTCGCGAATTTTAGAATAGAGTCACTCATTTGTTTCTAGTTTTTCGGTTCTTCTTTCGGTTTACGATCAAAAAACGGGTTCTTCGACGAGGCGCTGACCGGTATCGCCATCACGCATTTACAGTCTCCCAACAGCCCCAGTCGTTGGGCCGCCAAGCCGGCGCTGAACATGACACGAGTATCCACACGCAGGTCCGCCGCCGTAGCGCAAGCCGAGCCGATAGCGATACCCAGATCGACGGAATTAATAGCGCACGGAACCAAGTCCGGCTTCTCCACGCAGGTATCGAAACCGCAATGGGCGCAGTTCAAGCCTTGTACTTTCTGGGAGGTACCGATAATCACCACGGCGTCGGCACTCTTTATATTCTCGGCGTCACGGAGCAGGAACTTGAATCCGGTCTCGGCCGCTATCCGGATCATCTCATCGGACAAGCGCAAAATATCCCCATCCGTCACCATCGCTATCTCTATGATATCAATACCCTTGCCTTTAGGAGCCGTGCGAGCGGCTGTCATCATACGGCGTGCGGCCTGTAACACAAGCTCATGCCTGATTTCTCTTTCGTTCTGTATCATATCCTTCTAAATTCAGTGAAACAAAATTAAGCAAAATATACGAAACCAAGGCAAACATATGAGGATAGAATTCATAATTCAAGATTAGTCATTCGGTCCGTGGCCTTAAAGGGATAAGCCGGGTATTCATAAATACTGAAGCGAGGCTCCGTCTCTCCCTCGCAATAATTCCAGATCGTACGGTACTCATTGACATCCTCGCCCATCTCCTTCAATTGCCTAAGGTAAGCGGCCACGGATTTATTCTCCACGATATAAACCTCACCCATTTGATCGATAATCGGGCTATGCCGACGGCTCCCGTCGTGATCGAACTTAAGAATCCGCTTTCCCTCGGAAGTCAGGCCTATGGTATGGAAAGTCATGCTCTTACCAATAGCGGGCAAGTTCAATACATTACGATCCGTACCTGCGAACAACAACCCGTTTTCCTTCAGGAAACGAACCAAACGCTTGCCTAAAGGACGTTGGTTACGGATCATATCATACAACTCCGCCTGTTTCTCCTTCGGCACCTGCCCGAAGATCTTCTCCTCACGAGCCTCTTGCAACGAGCGGCTATTCGGGGTGTAAACCGCATAATTCTCCCGGAATCCTTTCACGGAGAACGTATAATAGCAAACCACCCCAAGGGCGTTTAAGGTCTGCCGTAATTTCGCCGTATGTCCCTTACGGGAAGCCGAAACCGTATATACCAACTGATTCGTGATCGTCCAGCCCGCCGCCAAGATCGCCTCGATAGCGTGCCTCGCCTCCGGTGTCACCTCTAGTGGAGACTGGAAATGCGTTTGTATATAGAACTGGCTCACGCCGATAGCGGAAGCCTTCTCCTTGAACTCCCTCAATATACCGACCAACTCATCGGTCACACGCAGCGGAAGATAAGCCAGCAACCGGGAACCTAGCCGTACCCGTTGCAGCTCGGCGTACTTCTCGCCCTCCGGACGGCTCTCGTTCGCCTTCCGTTTCCGCACCGCCATCTTATATACCGCCTCCAATATCTTACGCAAGGTAGCGTTCTGGCTCATCAAGGCATCCCCGCCCGTTATCAGGATATCCCGTAGCTGGGCGTCTTCCTCGAAATAACGCATCAGACGACGTAACTTCCGGTCCCAACTCTCCTTAGGCTTCAGGACCTCGAAATCGAAATTCAACCGCTCGCTCTGGAAATCATACATGCGCTGGCAAGAAGCGCACAATCCACCGCAGGCACGCCCCATCGAATCGGGGATCAAGATCGCCACCTCCGGATACCTCCGGTGTATATTATGTCCCTCCGGCAATAGCCAACCCGCCGCATTCGGCTCATCGGCAACGACCATGTCTTCCTTTTCCCACGCCTTAATGCTTCCATACGTATCTACCAGCTCGTTCGAGTACATGATGTACGATCGCACCGTAGCGTCGTCATACCCCTCATGTTCTATATTTAATAGGGAAAGATAATAAGGAGTCACAAAAAAGGGCATCCCCTTCTTTTTGGCACGGGCCAATAAGCTCATCGTCTCGTCCGACAGGGAATATCCCAAAAAGAAGTTCAATTCCGTAGGACTCTTGATCGCCATCGACAAATGGAAACGAGCGGTATTCCACCATTCACGTACCCGGGCCTCTTTCTCCTCATAGGAGATGCCCTCGGCGAACTGAAAACGTGACGAAGGGCTATGGCGTCTTTCTATCTTCTTGATCAAGCAAGAGATGATACGCTCCTTGTTCCTCTCACGGATAGCGATTACCTCCGGGTCAAGCCCGGTCGGCCAACGGCTCATCTGCCTTTTCACCAATGCCCGGTCCGGTAGGATCTCAACCGGATATTCCAATAAATCAAACTGATGGTATAGGTCAATGAATAAATCAGGAGAGACCTCATTTTCCAAATGGCCGATCAGGAACTGCCAAAGATAAGTGACCGTCCGCACCGGAAGACGCTCGCCCGTAGACAGCTCGTCCACGAAAGTATCATCATGCTCAATCAAAAGAAGGATACGTCTCGCCACCGCCATTCCTACGTTTTCTTGGGTACTTTCCTTTTCCGTGAGCCGGGATAAAATAAGAGAACGCAAAGCATCCTTAAAATACTTTGCGTTCTCACTTTCTTCCGCTAAGGTCACCAACCAAGGGAAGCTCTGATTATATACTTTTTTTAGTTTAGAAATGTCGGATACAAGATGTTCTTTTTTTATCATAAGCATGTCATTTTTGTAGATTAGAATACATTTGTAAAGCGCCCTCTTGACGATTTTCTACAAAAATAACAAAAAATACGGCAAAATGCCGTTTATACAAATCTAAAACATCTTAATAAATCCTTACCATACGATCGACGGACAATACTGCGATATCGTATTTTTCAATACCTTTAGATTGATCGGCTTCGTGATAAAACCGGAAGCCCCGGCTTCTTTAGCGGCTTCCATATCAGAGTCGAATACATAAGCCGACTGCATGATTACGGGGATATCTTTCGATAGCTTACGGATTTCTTTCAAAGACTCGATACCCGTCATCTCAGGCATCTTTATATCCATCAAGATCAAGTCCACCTCGTTTTCCTTAAAGAGAGCCAAAGCTTCCAAACCAGTTTTAGCACGGATCAAATTACAATATTTATGTAAAATGGTCTTCAGAAGTAAATAATTACTTTCCTCATCCTCCGCGATTAGCAACGTGGGCTTTCCTCCACTCAAATCATTTTTCACATCCATATATATAACGTTTTATTCTTTTAATCAAAATCAAATAAACTCTGATGAAGCAAAGATAAAACAAATATTAGAAAGTAGACATAAAATTCAAGGAGATATGAGTATTCGGGGAAGTTCTTTTTCCACCCATGCTAGAAAGTTACGTCTATACCTCCCATAAATATCGCCTTCGGCATCGGGAATCCTTCGTTGATGGAATAACGGGTAGCCGTTAAATTCTCTCCTTTGACAAATAGATTCAAGCCTTTATCACGTGTACCGAAACGGTAGGCTGCCTTCGCATTCAAGGTTGTAAAATCTTCCTTCTCTGTACAACCTTCATTGGTATATAGATCAAAGATAGATTGTACATTTACATTTAAAGTAAAACGTCCCGGTTTATAAACAGCCCCTACATAAAATTTTTGACCGGGGGCACCAGGAATAGGCTTACTCATATGCAGATAACTGTAATTTAAGTTCATACTTAAATTCTCACAAATTTGATAACGAGTTTCAAACTCAATACCTTTATTTGTAAAGGTACCCGTATTTAGATTCTTGAAAGGAGGCCTATTATCCCCATTTACGCTCACCGAATAAATTATATCTTTCCCATCAATAAAAAATGCGGTTAACTCAGCATATAAATCACCACCCAAAAAAGATTGTCCGACAGCCACCTCATAATTCAACATACTCTCCGGTTTCAAATCTGGATTTGCAGCTCCCCACATATACATTTCACGAATATTGGGGCTACGAAAACCTTTAGAAACAGAAGCCCGAATCATATTTCCCTCAAAAGGACGAACAGTCACTCCCCCTTGAGGGACCCATTCTCCACCATAAGTACTGCTGTGCTCATAACGAACGCCGGCATTCAAACTTAACATATCAAACAAATCCTGTTGCATAATGACATATCCAGCCGTTTCATTCACAGTTTTGTCAACCAATTCTTTTTCAGAGCCATCGTTATTATCATTCCAAGCATGTCCACCCCAGTTTTTATAATCAATACCTACGGTAAAGTTATTCCCTTTAAACAAACGAAAAGACTCATATAATAAGACACCGACGTTGTGGTCATCAGATCGGAATAAATAAGTCAATGGTTTCTCTCCCGGATCGTAGCCATCATTAATCTTATGATTTCCCCAATTATAAAACAAACGTAAAGCCCCGCTCATTTTCCCATAATTATTTACCAAAGCCATAGATGCCGTACCACGCAGGATATCCATCTTATTATCTAATACAGGAGCCGAGGTCTTCCCTGGATTTTGAAATTTAGATTTAGCTAAGCTAACATCTCCTGTTATCTTATAATGTTCATTGAATGTATATCCCAAATTAGCAAAACCATTAGTAATATTAAAATCCGAATTCGGACGATGTCCGTCAGTACGATCATGGTTAATTGAGACAAAACTACTGAACTTCCCAACGTTAAAACCATTATTCACCATATATTTTTGTGTGTTATAGGAACCATACATCACACGGGCCTGCGTACGCCTTCCTTCTTGTTTATGATGACGAGTGATAATATTAACAACTCCTCCCATAGCGTTTGAGCCATATAATAAAGAACCCGGTCCACGGATAACTTCTACCCGCTCAACATCCGAAGCAACATATGTATCAGGTAATGCATGTCCGAACACACCTGCCCATTGCGGTTGTCCATCAAACAACATCAAAACCTTATTTCCACTCCCTACGCCACGAATATTTACGGTTCCAGCCGCTCCTTCCGAAACACCAAATCCTGTGATTCCTTTTTGTGTCACAAATAATCCCGGCACATACTCCGATAATACAGGAAGCAACGCCGATTCACTGCTAGCCTCAATCTCCTCCCGTTCGATGACCGAGATAGATAACGGCACACTGTTCCGGTTCACATGGATCTTGTTGGCGGAAACCACCACCCCTTTCAAATTGATCAGACTGTCAATCTCTGCCGGATCTATCGCAAATGCCATGGAGCCTATCAACAGTCCGAAAACCAGTAAAAGTTCTTTTCTCATATACTACTACATCTATAATATTTATCATTTTAAACATCCCTTAGTAGCACGTCTACTAAAAAACGTGTTACCAAACCCGCAAAAAAAAGCATTAATCCGCCCGGCTCATCACCAACTTACCATGCTTAATGCCTTTGATTGTCGTCAACTTATCCGACAATTCCGTCAAGCGGTGGGCCGTTCCCATCACCGTCACTATATGCAAGCAAAAATTCTGATTGATATAATACTGGGAAGACGACAAGATCACATCCTTATAATTTTGTTGGATACCCGTGATTTTCAAGGAGATCTCTTTCTTGACTTGGTCATACATGATCACGATCGTCCCGGCTACGATATGGTTGCATTGCCATTTACGTTCGGCTACATTCTTCTCTATCAGAAAACGAATCGCTTGCGAACGATTGGCGAAGCCATTCTCATTCACATATTGATCCAATGATTCCAACAGATTGTCTTCCAAAGAGACACCAAAACGTTTTAAAGACATAAACCCTTTTTTTATAATTTTCGATGTCAAAGGTAGTATTTTTTCAAGAATCTCGGTATTCTATCGGCAGGAAGAGGAAAAATTAGTCGTTAATCACGAAAATTCACTCCGGTATCCCACCATAAACGAGTACCTCCGGCATCCGGACCTCCCAGATACTCACACAAGGCGGAATACTGAGCCGGGTTACCAGAAATAATGCTAACCGGGAAATTCAAGCGACGAATCATCGTTCGCGTATCGATCTTTCCATTGCTTTTATTCACCAAAACCGGGAACAAACGGGGATAACCGGTACGTCTCTGCTCCGCCCAAGCCTCACAGCCCTCGGGGTAACAAGCGATCCATTTTTGGGTAATGATCTTCTCCAGCTTGGTCTCCCTAGAGGCTTCTTCATCCCATGCCGGAGACACCAAGCAAAGCGCCTTCGCCGAATAGTCGGGAGTAAACGTATCCACGAAATCGGCGGCTACATGATCACTTTGTAAATAAGCGTTCGCCTCTCCTACCCTCCATTGATTGAACGATGATCGTACGCCTTGCTCATAGCAAGTCCCGGCATCCTCCCCGGACCAGCCCCGCAAGGCTGCCTCCGCACGTAAGAACCAAACTTCCGCAGGCGTCATTAAGATAGCGTCCGTTTTCTGGGTAATCGTGCTTCTCGAATGCTCACTATAGCGGGAATGATTAAATCCTGTCCCTTGCCGGATTCCCCGGTACTCCCCGGAATATCCCTGTCCGGTAGCAGGCTCAAAATAACGGGATAATCGAGGGTCTTTATATCCTTTAAGGATCGATTCCATATTAGCGTTCATAAAAACCTCTCCCCACGCCTTATTGATCTCCCCCAGCGGATTCGAGTAGCCGGTTCCGGCGGTAGAAACCGCGACGACCTCATAAGCCTCCTCCAGCAAACCGGCTGGATGTGTCAGCGACTTATGCGCCTCATCCCTTGCCTTATCAGGGTCGGCCATAGCGATACGAATCGCCAAGCGCAAACGTAATGAGTTGGCGAAACGCATCCATTCCCCAAACGTCCTGTAATTCTCCGGCATAATCATATCGAAACGAGAAAAGGTTTCCTCTCCATCATATTCAGACAGCAGGTGAATAGCCTCCCCCAAATCTTGGAAAAAAGCATAATAAGCGTCTTTCTGGGAATCCGGCATTACCCCGGCATCCGACTCCCCAAACTTTGTATACACGATCGGGCCATAATAATCCGAGATCCGATGCATGATCTCAACTTTCAGTATTTTAGCGATCGCATAGAAAGCCGGATATTTATCACGGGAATGATCTTCCGTCTGCTTTATCTCCGTCATGATATATCCATACGTATTATCCCACATCGTACCATTCCAGCCATCCTGCAAATTATAGACCGTATTCCCCAATCCTGCGTTGAAAGGTTTAAAATCATGCATATAACCGGAAAACATATCCGCATTCAGATTTTGCATCGTCTGGAAATGCCAGTTCTTGCCACTCCCCCAATCATAATTAAAATAAATCCCCATCTGGACTACTTTTAGCCAGACACCGAACGTATTATAATCATACGTTTTCTGCTCATCGGTAAAACCCGTATTATCGGTATTATACTCCTCGAATTTACCCGTACAGGAAAAAAGGAGTAATACGGCCAACAGACCTGCCATCTTATTCAGAAATCTCGTCTTCATACGCTTAGAATGAAAGTTTCACATTAAAGCCGACACTTCTCGTAGTCGGTATCCCGAATATATCGATCCCTTGATTGCTATTGCTCGCCGAAAGCACGGCATCCGGATCAAATGGAGCCTTTTTATAAATAAAGAATAGATTCCGGGCGACAAAAGACAGTTCCGCCTTTTTAACAAATTGTTTCCTTCCCAACAATCTCTTCGGTAGCGTATATCCTAAAGATAACTCCCGCAAACGGATATTGGTAGCATCGTACATATAATATTCAGTCACACCGTTTCGTCCTCCCACCTGCTCATAAAATCCTTTTATGTTATAAATATGATGTCCTTCCAAATCCACATACCCCATCGTACGGGCCTCTCCGGAAACTTTACTCACTCCCGTTTGGTCAAGCACAGCCTGAGTCTGGGCCAGCACATCTCCCCCAAAATGCCCGTCAATCAAGAAATAGAACGAGAAATCCTTATACGTGAAACTATTTCCCCAACCCAATAAGAACGCCGGATTGCAATTCCCCACCTTAGCCGTATTCCCGCTGCCGATCTCTTGGGGCAAGCCGTCCCGACCATACACGATCGCACCATATTTATCCCGCTCAAAAGCTTTCCCATAGATATCACCAAACGAGCCACCTTCCACCAAACGCATCGTATAGCTAGAGGAGAATCCTTCATCTCCTTGAATAAAGCTAGCCAAATCATCATGTAGTTTCTTTACTTCATTTTTATTCCGGGAAAAGTTGAGTGTCGTATTCCATTTAAACTGATTCGTTAAGATAGGAACCGCACCGAACGTCAATTCCACTCCCATATTCTGTATATTTCCCGCATTCACAAAATAATACTTGTATGCGGCTCCAGCGGAAGAAGGTAAAGAGAAGAGTTGATTTTTCGTATTGGTCTTATAGAACGTAAAATCCACGTCCATACGATAATCAAAGAATTTCCATTCGGTACCTATTTCAAAAGAACTGCTCATCTCCGGCTTTAAGGTACCGAACGGAGCCGTATCATTCGGCTGGGGAATCCCGCCCGCAGCGATATGGCCTACCGTATTGCTAACGAATAAGGGTATATCATTACCCACCTTACTCCAAGAAGCCCGTACTTTCCCAAAAGATATCAAGGAAGGCATCGAGAAGGATTTAGGGATAATCCAAGAAAGACCGACTAAAGGATAGAAAAAACCTCTTGATTTACGTTCCGTAAACGCAAGGGTAGATGACCAGTCATTACGTGCGGTCACATCTAAGTAAAGGCTTTCCTTATATCCCAACTGCGCCATAGCAAAAAAGGATTGCATTTGCCGGCGTGCGTCATCCGACTCCTCGATGTAGGCACTGGACGACATGTTAATATTAGCGATCGTAAAGACATTCGGATAATACAAGGAAGCCGTTTTCGAATCCAGCCTCAACGCACTGGTGCGTGTGTCCGTTATGCTCGTACCGATAGCGGCGTTCAAGGAGAAATCATCCCAGCTCTTATTCAATTTAGCCATCAAATCCCCATAGAGCAACGTAGTCTGGTAGGTGTAATAAATGTAACGCCCGTTCTCACCGGCGATACCCGGAGAGGTAGAAGCGTATATTTCCTGCTGATACTTATCATTCACATAATCGATATTTCCACGGCCCTGTAATGTAAGCCAATCTGTCACCTTGAAACTAGCGGAAGCCAACGCCAACACACGGGCACGCTTGTCCTCGTTTTCCGTACGGTTGACCAACCAATAAGGATTTTGCTCAAAATCAGTAATCGTAGTATACCAGTTCTGGACGTTCATATTCCGTTTCTCGTTATATACCTCAAAGTTCTCCTTATAAGGCGCCATATCCATCCCTCTAGGAAACGTGTATAAACCTTGTAACGGGTTCATATAAAATCCCCCGGCCGTAGGTTTTCCTTTGATTGTTTGGAGTATCAAGTTTACCTGCCCCTCCAAGATCAAACGATCATCAAAGAAAGAAGAACTTTCACGGAGATTAAAATTATGCTTGCTTAAATTATTCTTAGGAACGATGCCCCGTGCGGTCGTATTGGCATACGAAAAATAATTTTGCACATGGCTATTCCCTGCCGTAAATATCAATGAGTTAATAGCGGTAATACCCGTCCGGAAGAAATCGCCGACAGGGTCATAGACCGGAAGAGAAGCCCGGTCTCCCCAACAAGTTTCCGCCCCTTCCATCCGTCCGAACTCATTCTGAAACTTGGGGAGACTGATCGCTTGATCAACAGTCAGCGACGAGGAGAAATGAATATTCCGTACCCCGGCCTTACCTTTTTTCGTTTTGATCAAGATCACACCGTTCGCCGCTTGTCCCCCATACAACGCAGAGGCCGAAGCCCCTTTCAAGACACTCAAACTCTCTATATCATCTGGATTTAGATTAGAGATACCATCGCCCGCATCCCGGTTACCGGCATCGGCCGTACCACCGATCGTTGTCAAGGCTTGCTCACTGCTAATGCTCAAGATCGGGACACCGTCTATCACATACAAAGGCTGGTTATTTCCGGATGCGGAACGACTACCTCGAATAATCACCCGGGACGAGCTACCCAGACCGGCGGAAGTCCGGTTAATCTGGAGTCCAGCCATCTTTCCGGAAAGCGTACTCATAAAATTAAAATCCTTGGCCCTTACCAATTCCCCACCTGTGATTAACTGGGTGGCATAAGGCAAGGAAGATTCTTTCTTCTCGATACCAAGAGCCGTAACAACTACCTCGTCCAAAATCTGGGCGTCATCATCCAACTGCACATTCAATGACAATTGCCCCTCATACTCAATTTCCCGTGAACGATAACCGATATAAGAAAAAACCAAAGTAGCCTCCTCGGGAAGCTCCAATACAAAGCTGCCATCCATATCCGTAATCGTACCGTTTCTCGTTCCTTTTTCCACCACATTCACGCAGGCAATAGGCTCTCCTTTGTGATCGGTCACGATGCCTTTTACCTTACCATCCAGCTTTTGTTGCATTTGGATTATCGCCTCTTTCTTATTCAAGATGATCTGGTCATTCATGACCGTATAGACGATCTCCGTGTTCTTAAATAATAAATTTAAAATCTCGAAAACCGTACGTCCGGATAAAGATTTACGCACTTTCTCAGATAAATTGATCACCTGAGCGTCATAAATAAAAGAATAATTGGTTTGACTCTCAATCTCATCCAGAGCGCCCGCCAAGCTAACCGGAGCGGAGATACGAATATAGGATTCCGAACGTTCCTGTTGGGCGCCCAGCGGGAATATACATAATAATAGTAGAATGAAGATATAAATATATAATCTCATAATTTACACACGCACAATTTATCATGGGTAAATGTAAGAATTATTATCTAATACTATTCAATTATAACAAAAAATTCTCGCTTGGAGTACTGTTCTTCACAGATAAGTATCTCCAAACGAGAATAACCATCAGCTTCTGTTAAAGCTCAATATAATCAATCTGTCTGTTTATTTATTTTGAAGATGTGCAATAGTTGGAATTCTTATCCCACCAAATCGGGGTCGAAACCACATCACCTTTCCCACCTAACATGGATTTGCCTTTCTCATATTCAGCAGCATTTACCAATTGCTCTTTCATCGGGTATTTCATACGTTTGATGAAATTTTGAGGATTCAAGATATTTGTATCACTATTATTATATACAGCTTGATCTCGATAAACAGCCACATCCAAACGAGGCAAGTTCAAACGACGCTTGTCATTCCAAGCTTCCTGCGCCAAATCTGGAAGTCCGGCGATATATTTCTGCGTGATGATCTTCTCTAAAGCCGTATTGCCTGCGCCTTGTTGATCGTCATATTTCGCGCTGGTACCAGCCTCATTCTTTTCCGTGGAAGCCAAATACTCCTCAACATCACCCGATACACCCCAAGTCTCGAAGGAAGCACGTACCCCTGCCTCATAAGCAGCTTTAGCATCACCGGCGACCAAATTACGGGCGAACAACTCAGCTTTCAAGAAATCAACTTCCTCAGAAAGGAACATATCATAAGGACGAGATTTATACGGAGCGCCATCTTTAATAATAAAGCCCATCTCTGCACATTGCTTAGACTGATAAATACCAGTATTCGCCTCCTCTGCTTTCGCACCGTATACCAAACCTTTCCAATCACCATTCTCAATACCCGGCTGGAACATCTTCGGGGCACGAGGGTCTACCTTAGCGGGATGTACATTCGATACGGCAACTCCGGATGTCTGGTTTACCACGCCGGCAGGCCAATCGATATTACCGATATTAGTCACTAATTTCTCAAATGACTTAGACATACAGATCGGACCGCTCCAAGTAATCTGGAACATCGTATAGTTATAGTCCTGTCCCCAAGAACCATCCGCTTTTGGAGGCATATAAGCATTATCAGCCTTGCTTGAGATCAAACCACAAGGAGATGTCAAAGCGGCATTTGCCTCAGCGACACATTTCTCTCGATCCACCTCAGATAGACGAACAGCGAAACGAAGACGCAAGGAGTTTCCAAATTTTTTCCAAAGAGAAACGTCATTCTTATAGACCAAGTCGATACCTGCATCCGAGAATATAGGCTCAGCGCTATCGCTAAAGCTATTCAACGCCTCATCCAATTCCGTGAAATATTCATAATAGATATCCTTCACTGATTTATAAGGAGGATTATCTTCTACGGTAGCATAGGCCGGGAAAGGCATCGGACCAAACTTATCCGCAGCCAGGCTATGGATATACACACGCCAGATACGAGCGAAAGCGATCGTATTAGCGTATAAGTCCTTATCTTTTTCCATCAAACTACGGATCACTATATTGATAGAAGAAATCTGTGTCAGATACGCTTGCCATGTTAAATTGTTCCACTCGTCATTTTGGATATAATTCTTAGTTGCCCAACCACCACCATCGACCAACATTTGAGAGTAAAAATCAATTTGCAAAGGTTTCAAGCGTTGTTCCACATCACCATCGATAATCATCCCACCACGTAGCGTAGAGGCCAATCGAGGTTCGCTCATATTGTAATTTACATCATCCGTCGGCTTATCCGGGTTATCATTTATACCTGTCAGGTCGCAACTGGCCATACTCGCCATCATAAACGAACAAGCTGCTAATATCTTTATATTACTTTTCATAATAATTCCATTTTTAGATTTATGTTTCATTAAAATGCCAGATTAATATTGAAACCTAAGCTTCTCATAGTAGGCATAGAACCGTACTCGATACCTTGGGCGTTACCAGATGTATAAGCAGCCTCCGGGTCGAATCCCTTTGTCTTACTATAAATCATGAACAAGTTACGAGCCACGAAACTCAAGCGAGCGGAAGTAAATGGAGTCTTCGCCAACATCGTTCTCGGGAAATTATAACCCAAACTCAACTCACGTAAACGGATGTTTGTCGCATCGTACATATAAGCCTCTGTCACATTATTGCTAGAAAGACCATTCCAATAAGCTTGAGCCGTAATACTCTTCGTATTGGGAGTACCATCGGCCAATACCCCCGGAACAACCATACCATCACGACCATCCAACGTCATCTCTAAATTACCGGATGAAGCACCCGCACGGATAGATCCCATATACACATCACCGCCATAACGCATATCGAACATGAAGTTCAACACGAAATTCTTATATGACAAGGTATTGCTCCAACCCATCATCCATTTCGGCTGGTTGTTACCCAACAATACCATATCGTCCGTTCTCAAAGGAACACCATCGGCACCGATAATAATGTTGCCGTTATCATCCCGTTGATAAGCGTAACCGTAAATATCTCCATAGGCTCCACCCTCGTGAGCGACGATCTTCAAGAAACTTACTGATGCATCACTAAGGATCTGCTCTTTCGTATCATCTGTCAATGAAATTACCTTGTTGATATTCTTTGACCAGTTCAACTGAGTATCCCATTGGAAACCACTCTCGGAGATATAAGGAGTAGCGTTAAACGCAACCTCTACACCTTTATTCTCAATATTACCGGCGTTGATCATCTTTTTCTTGAACCCTGTAGCGGAAGGAACATCGATCTTTAAGATCTGGTCTTTGGCGTTCTTCTTATAATACGCTACGTCGACACCAACCCTATTCTCAAACGCCTTCAACTCAAGGCCTAACTCCCAAGAGTTGATCGTCTCATTCTTTAAATTTGGATTTGCCATCCAATCCTCGTTGCTGGCATTAAAAATACCCCCTTTAATATCATAACTGATATTATAATAGTCACGCAACATATAAGCGTCCGTATCATTACCTACCTGAGCCCAAGACGCACGGATCTTACCGAAAGAAAGAATACCCGTGTTATGCCCCATCTTATTCAACATTTGGGTGAAAATCCAGCTAACACCTACCGACGGGTAGAAATAAGAGTCATTGTCTTTCGGAAGTGTTGAAGACCAGTCGTTACGAGCGGTTAAGTCCAAATACAAATAGTCGTCCCAAGACAATGATGCCGTAGCATATAGCGAGTTGATTTGTTTACGGTTGCGAGTATACTCACCACCATGTGTCTTACCGTTGGCGATCGCATGGAAATCGGGAATCACAAACTCACCGGATGATTCCTTGTACCATGTAGAATTACGGTACATCATATTACCACCTACCGTACCTACGATACCAAATCGATCCCAGTTGCCTTTAGCAGTCAATAAGAAATCAGAGTTGATCTCGGTGAATTTCTCCATATTGGCAGTCATGCTACCGTTGTTCTCCCAATACGGGTTACCTGTCGCACGAATCGTCTCATACTGGATGGTGTAATTATCCATACCAGAGCGAAGCTTCAAGCTCAACCAATCCGTAAACGTGAAATCCAAGGCCGCAAATCCGATAAAGCGGTCTTTCTTATCCTTGTTCGTATTGCGGTAAGCGGACCAATACGGGTTATTGGCGTTGGCTCCCGTGTCGATCAGATAACCAGCGGGCTTTCCGTCCGCACGTTTCCAATCATTATCTTTATAGGCGTCATAGTCAGAGAAGCCCACACTTCGGGGCATACTTAAATAGTTAAGGAAGATATTATCCGGGTCGCCCGCTAATTTCACACGGTTGTTCGTATGCTGGCTTACATAATTAACCTTCACGTCGGCCGATAACCATTTAGACAGTTTAGCCGTAGAACGCAAGTTGATAGACGTACGATCCATTCCGCTATTCGGAACAACACCCTTATTATCCAAGCGTGTCACGCCGGCACGGAAAGTGATATCCTCGGAACTCTTGCTCAAATCCACGCTGTTTGTCCAAGTGGTACCAGTGCGCAAGAAGTCCTTATATAAATCATTGTCTCTCGCCGCATACTGGTAAGAACCCATCGCCATATCCTTAGAAGAACCGTCCATAGCGGCACCCCAGCTCGTCGCTTTATTATTATCGAAAGCGCCGTCGATACCTTGTCCGTATACATCTTGGAACTTCGGGGTTTGCATCGGGTTCTCAGCCGTGAAATTCGAGTTGATACTTACGCCCCAACCTTTATTCTGGCTACCTTTCTTAGTCGTGATCATCACGACACCGTTACCTGCACGGCTACCATACAACGCTGCGGCTGCCGGGCCTTTCAATACGGACATACTCTCGATATCATCCGGGGAGATATCAGAGATACCGGAACCTTTATCCACGTTACCGTTACCCCAATAGTCATCCGTACCACCGCTAAAGTTATCGATAGGTACACCGTCCACAACGATCAACGGCTGGTTATTACCAGTAATAGAGTTATTACCACGAATCACGATACGAGAGGAACCACCGACACCGGTACCATTTTGCTTGATCTGCAAACCTGCTACCTTACCAGCCAAAGCGTTGGCCACGTTAGCATCACGGGTTTGCGTCAGGGACTCACCTTTCAATTCAGACATAGAATATCCCAAAGCCTTTTTCTCACGCTTGATACCCAAAGCGGTTACCACGACTTCATCCAAGGCTTGCGTATCATCGACCAATTGAACCTCGATAGAAGGTTGTCCGGTAAAGACGATCTCTTGCGTATTAAAACCGATATAGGAAACTTGTAAAGTCGCATTGTTAGGAACATCCAACTCGAAACGGCCATCCATATCCGTGATGGTACCGTTGGTAGTTCCTTTGACAATTACGTTAGCACCGATAATAGCCTCGCCCGTTTTGTCCGTAACGACACCGACTGCTTTTCGTGTCTGTTGTTGAGCGTTTAAGACTGTGACTTCATGCGTGTTCTCTGCGAAAACCATGGCCGGTACCAAACAGAATGCACATACCCCCATGTTAATCATTAACGGAATTTTTCGAAAAAGAGAATAACTATTCCCCCTTAAAGCATTTAAGGTTACAATTTTATTCATATTTTTGTAGTGTTACTATTTATAATAAAGTTATTTGTAGCTGCGCCAACAGCTCTTCTTGACTTTTCGTACGGGAGAATACGCCAATATTCTTCCGTATGTTTTTAATCCTTGTTTATTCTTTCTTCATGGGCAGACGTATTTTAGAAGGTTACACATTATTTCTCATTTTGATATTTCCACGACTGAGGTTCCCGATCCACTGTCCTTAACGGTAGGTTTATGTATCGCATACTGGATTCCCGACGCCAATTTCAGGTATTCCAATACTTGAGGCAATTGCTCGTCCTTGAAACGGGCTGTTATTATGGACTTGAGTATCTCGTTATCTTTTACCTCGAATACTACATGATAATGACGTTCCAGCGTTTTCAATACTTTATCCATCGGATGGTTCCTGAAGATAATCTCCCCGTTCTTCCAAGCCGTGTCATATTCGGTATTCACGCCGAACACCTTGATCTTGCCAGCGCCCTTTTGATACTCGGCTTTCTCGTTTGGCTTCAACATCTGTGTCATTCGCTTTCCTCCGGACACGACGTTCAGCTTTACCGATCCCTCTACCAAGGTGGTCTCTATCATACTCTCGTCTTTGTAAGCGGATACATTGAAAGAAGTTCCCAACACTTCTACCGAGTAATCTTTATCCGCTTTCACAATAAAAGGCTTATGGGCATTCTTCGTCACCTCGAAATATCCTTGTCCGGTTAATTCCACCGTACGGGTATCCGCATTGAAGTCCGAAGGATATCTCAATTCGCTATTGGCATTCAGCCAAACCTTAGAACCGTCAGGTAAATCGAACGCCGAAACCACCCCAGGATTCGTGCGTACGGCTAGCGTACGCACGTTCCCTTGACCCTGCTGTATGAACAAATAAGCGGATAAAAGAAAGACTGGAATGAATAACACGGCCGCAGCCCGTTGAATAACACCTAACACTTGTCTTAAAGCTAATCTTTTCTCTTTCTTATGGATTCTTGATTTAAAACGAGACAACGCCTCGTCCGGGTTCACGGTCCGCATGACTTTTAGGCGACTTGCCACTTGAGTCGTAAAATAGACCTGCTCCAACAGTTTCTCGTTTTCTAGAGAGGCAGCCCGCCAGTTTTTCACCTCCGCAGCTTCCTCCTCGGTCAACATCCCATCGATGTATCGGATCAATATGTCTTCGTTTATTTCCATTTTTTCTTGTTTCTATAATTAATACAGTTGAGACAAAAGATGTACTAAACAAAAAAACGATTTTTTTCAAGAAAATTGAATAATGACAAAAATACCGTTCCTAAAGAAAGGCTCAACAATATCCCTCTTTCTACTGTTTTACCACAAAATGAGACTTCTTATGGTAAAGATTCTTTTAAAACGGATTTATGAGGAGCCAAGTGAGGCGGATGGTTATCGCATTCTTCTCGACAGGCTATGGCCCAGAGGACTGAAGAAAGAGGATGCGAAGTTTGACGAATGGAGAAAAGACATCACTCCATCTAAGGAGTTACGCCAATGGTTCCACGAGGATAAAGACAGGCATTGGGAAGTATTCCAAGGTCGCTACGGGATGGAGATCAAGCAGAACCCGGATTTCATTCCTTTCTTACGAGAGATCGAGAAGCATCCGGTTGTCACATTCCTCACGGCAGCGAAGGATGTACAACATAGTCATCTACCTATATTAAAAGAAGTCATCGAGGATTTCGAGAAAAACAAATCATAAAAATAAAAAGACCTATGAAAAGTATCGTATTGCTTCGCCACGGCGAAAGTGTATGGAATAAAGAGAACCGGTTCACCGGTTGGACCGATGTGGATTTGACAGAAAAAGGCGTGGCCGAAGCTTATAGGGCCGGCAACCTATTGAAAGAAAAAGGATATGTGTTCAATAAAGCCTATACCTCTTATTTAAAACGGGCCGTCAAAACCTTGAATTGTGTATTGGATCGCATGGACCAAGACTGGATCCCGGTGGAGAAGAGCTGGAGGCTGAACGAGAAACATTACGGATCGCTACAAGGGTTGAACAAGAGCGAGACCGCCCAAAAGTATGGAGACGAGCAGGTCTTGATCTGGCGTCGCAGTTACGATATAGCCCCGCTTCCCCTATCGGAAGACGACCCTCGTAACCCTCGCTTCGATATCCGCTACAAAGACGTGCCGGATAAAGAGTTGCCCCGTACGGAATCCTTAAAAGATACGGTTGAGCGGATTCTCCCTTATTGGAAAGAGGTTATCTTCCCGACGCTCCGGACCGCCGACCAGATCCTTGTCGCCGCTCACGGAAACAGCTTGCGGGGAATCATCAAATATTTAAAAAACATCTCCGATGAAGAGATCGTTCATCTGAATCTCCCGACAGCCGTTCCATACGTGTTCGAGTTCGATGATGACTTAAAACTCGTGAATGATTATTTCCTTGGCGACCCGGAGGAAATCAAGAAACTCATGGAAGCCGTAGCCAACCAAGGAAAGAAAAAGTAGCGGGATTCATGCCTCTTATCCGGAATTATTCATTAAGTTTGCAACCAAACAAACTTAAACACTATTGTGGACGAGAACGCAGAACGAATTTCACTAGAACTTATCGCAGGAGACGAACAAGCGTTCGACACCGTGTACAAACAATATTACCGGGGATTGTGCGCCTTCGCCTCCCAATATGTAACAGTACCAGAATCAGAGGAGATCGTACAAGACGTGATGATGTGGCTGTGGGAAAACCGAAAATCCCTAGTAGCGGACATGTCCCTGAAATCACTCCTTTTCACGATTGTCCGCAATAAATGCCTCAATACGATCAGCCACATACAGGTTAAGCAACAAGTGCACGAGAGATTGTACGCCAAGTTCCAAGAGCAATTCGAGAATCCTGATTTTTATATAGGAGAACTGATGGCCTTGGCCTCCAAGGCCATCCGGGAGCTCCCGGATGAATACCGTAAGGCATTCGAGATGAACCGTTTCGAGGAAATGACTTACAACGAGATCGCCGAGCGGACAGGCGTATCCCCCAAAACAATCGCATACCGCATCTCTCAAGCGCTCAAGATATTACGGACGGAATTAAAGGACTATATCCCTTTATTGGTATGGCTGCTTTACGAACAAACACGCTCATAACGGAGGAAGCATCCTACCGCCATGAGCGTTTTTTTAATGAGTCAAAAGACTTATTTCACGAACGGTGCTTTCAATAAATAATCCACGCAGCCTTTCACGCCCTCAAACTGGGAACGTCCGTCAGGCATACCCTCCAACTCCACGAAATAATCCTTGATTCCATTCGCGTAAGCTTGCCGGAATATATTCTCGAAATTCATCATCCCGGACTCGCCTAGAATAGCACGGTCCTTGATATGCAATACCTTGATACGGTTCGGATATTTCTTCAACCACTCTATCGGATCTTGTTGTCCCATCACGGCCCAATAAACATCCATCTCGAAAAATACAAGCGAAGGATCAGTATTCTTCAAGAACAACTCATAGATGCAATCTCCTTTCACACGCCTTCCCAGCTTGGCCTCCGTACTGCCCGGATTTACCTTGGCGAACTCCATCTCATGGTTGTGATAGCCGAAAGGAATACCGGCCGCTTTCACGATCTTACCCGCCTCGTTAAAAATCTCGCAGACGAAAGCGGTTTCCTCGGTGCTACGGGTACTCGGTTGCCCGGGCTGGATCAAGTACTTCACGCCTAGTTTGGCATGGTCATCAGCCGTCTTCTTCCAATACTCGGAGATCTGGGAGCGATTGGCCTTCGTGTACTCACGTACCGGAGGATTCACGTGGGAACTGGTGATCTTCAATCCGGCATCATCCACCATCTTCTTGAATTCCATCATGTCTACACCGCCGATCTTGCCTTCCTTGTAACCGGCCAATTCCAGATTCGTGTACCCCATTTGCTTGATCTTTTTCAATCCACCGGGTACATCCGCATAAAGTTCCTTGCCTAAAGAATAGATTTGTAAACCAACTGTCTTAGCGGCCATCGTTTCAGAAGTGACAGGTTTAGCCGCATCTGCGCTCCCGACCTTTCCGGCCATCAGGCCACCCAAGGTGAAAAGGGACGCATTCTTTAAAAAATCTCGTCTATTTATCATGATTATTAGAATTAAGTCAGTCCAAAGATAGAGATTATAATCTAAAAAAAGACCGCATAGGATGGAAAAATCCACCTATACGGTCCACAAATGGTATACATTATATAATAGGACTCGATTAACGGCGAGGCTTGATATCCAACTTCACCGGCTTGATCATATTCTCCGGGCTTAAGATCGTATCCAATTCCTCCTTGGTCAAGATACCATGATCCAGTACCAATTGATAAACGCTAACGCCGGTCTCCAACGCCTCCTTCGCGATCTTGGTCGAGTTCTTATAGCCGATTACCGGATTCAAGGCCGTCACCACGCCGATGCTATGATGTACCTCCTCACGGCAACGATCCTCGTTAGCGATAATACCGTCCACGCAACGGGTACGCAAGGTATCGAAACCATTGATCAGCAAATCCACGGACTCGAAGCAGCATTGTGCCATCACCGGCTCCATGGCGTTCAGCTCCATCTGGGCGGCTTCCCCGGCCATGGTCACACATAATTCATTACCCATTACCTTATAAGCGATCTGGTTCATCACCTCCGGAATCACAGGATTCACCTTACCCGGCATGATAGAAGAACCCGGCTGCATAGCAGGCAAGTTAAACTCACCCAAACCGCAACGAGGGCCGCTTGCCAACAAGCGAAGGTCATTACATATCTTATTCATCTTCACGCAAACCCGCTTCATGGCGGAAGCATAGCCTACCAAGCAAGAAGTATCCGAGGTAGCTCCTACCAAATCGGAGGAGAGACGGATATCCCATCCGGTTATCTCACGTAAAGCCGCGATACATTTCTCCGCATATCCCGGCTCGGCACAAATACCCGTACCGATAGCGGTAGCTCCCATATTAACCACCAAGAAATCGGCGGCGGCCTCATTCAAGTGAGCGATCTCATCCTGCAAGATGCTGGCGAAGCCATTAAAGGTCTGCCCCAACGTCATAGGTACGGCATCCTCCAACTGCGTACGTCCCATCTTGATAATTTGCGAGAACTCCTCTCCTTTCTTACGGAAAGAGGCGATCAATTCCTCCAAATGGGGAAGCAATTGAAGATGCTTAAAATACATACCGATATGGATAGCGGTCGGATATGCGTCGTTCGTGGATTGCGAGCAGTTCACATGGTCGTTCGGTGAGCAGTATTGGTATTCACCCCGCTCATGCCCCATCAATTCCAAGGCACGGTTGGCGATCACCTCATTCGCGTTCATATTTGTAGTCGTACCCGCTCCGCCTTGGATCATATCCACCGGGAACTGGTCGTGATGTTTACCATCGAGAATCTCCCCGCAAGCGGCGATGATAGCGTCCTTTTGCTCTACGGTAAGCAAGCCTAGTTCAAAGTTAGCCATGGCAGCCGCCATTTTTGTTATAGCTAATCCTTTAATGAATAAAGGATATTCACTCAAACGGAATTTACTGATTGAGAAATTCTCGATTCCTCTCAAGGTTTGAACTCCGTATAATGCTTCGGCGGGGATTTCACGAGCGCCGATCAAATCGCTCTCTATGCGAGTTTTTCCAGTTAATTTAGTATCCATATTAGAAATATTAATCGTTTTTTATTGTTTCCGCAAAGGTAGAAACTATTATTTTGAAAGCAAATTATTCTTCGAAATAATAAAAACAAATACCAAAAACGTCAATACACGTCCATACAAGGCTCAATGAATTACAATTTGTCAATAGAGCAGTTTTAATAGACCTTCTGATCTTTTTTATCTCATTCATAAAAAAAGTACGATTTTATTTGCTGTTTGTCAAAGATTCCATATATTTGCTGCCGTAATAACAAAACAGAGTCATGAGAACATTCGTAGTAAATACATATTGGTGGTGGCGCTCCGTACAACTCAAAAGGTCGTAAGGAACGAAGACTCGTATGTATATATAAACACTACATAAAGATATAAAGAGGTCTGTCGCACTTGCGGCAGGCCTCTTTTCTTTTTATGGCAAATTCAAAAGGAAAATAACTAAAATAGATAAAAGATGAAAACGTATCAAGTTGACAAGAATGGTTACTATGGTGAGTTCGGCGGGGCTTATGTTCCCGAGATCCTTCATCAATGCGTGGAAAATTTACAGAATACCTATCTGCAAGTGTTGGAGAGCGATAGCTTCAAGGAAGAGTTCGATCAGTTATTGCGTGATTATGTAGGCCGCCCCTCCCCTCTTTACTTGGCCAAACGGTTGAGCGAGAAATACGGATGTAAGATCTATTTAAAACGGGAAGACTTGAACCATACCGGAGCACATAAGATCAACAATACGATCGGCCAGATCCTCCTAGCCCGCCGCATGGGGAAGACCCGTATCATCGCCGAGACGGGTGCCGGACAGCATGGAGTGGCTACGGCTACGGTATGTGCCTTGATGAATATGGAATGTATCGTTTATATGGGGAAGACAGACGTGGAACGCCAACATGCCAACGTACAGAAGATGGAAATGCTGGGAGCTACCGTCGTGCCCGTGACCTCGGGAAACATGACCTTGAAAGACGCCACGAACGAGGCGATCCGTGACTGGTGCTGTCATCCTTCGGATACGTATTATATTATCGGTTCTACGGTAGGCCCCCATCCTTATCCGGATATGGTAGCCCGGCTGCAATCCGTTATCAGCGAGGAGATCAAGAAGCAACTGCTGGAGAAGGAAGGAAGGGATCACCCGGATTACCTGATCGCCTGCGTAGGCGGGGGAAGTAACGCCGCCGGTACGATCTATCATTTCGTGGACGACGAGCGGGTGAAGATCGTCTTGGCCGAGGCCGGCGGCAAGGGCATCCACTCCGGCATGAGCGCCGCCACGATCCAATTGGGTAAAGAGGGCATCATCCACGGGGCACGTACCTTGGTCATGCAGAACGAGGACGGACAGATCGAGGAACCTTATTCTGTTTCCGCCGGCTTGGATTACCCGGGCATCGGCCCGATCCACGCGAACCTCTCCGTAAAGCACCGTGCGCAAATCCTAGCGGTAGATGATGACGAGGCGTTGGAGGCCGCTTTCGAGTTGACCCGTCTGGAAGGAATCATCCCGGCCTTGGAAAGCGCCCATGCCTTGGGGGCCTTGGCCAAGGTAAACTTCAAGCCGGAAGAGGTGGTGGTACTGACTGTCTCGGGCCGTGGCGATAAAGATATGGACACTTACATTAATTATAAATTGAGAATTGAAAATTGAAAATTATATGATGGATTATACCTTTAGGACAATAAGCAAGAAGGTGATGGGCGACCTTCACACTCCCGTAAGCATCTATCTGAAAGTGCGGGATATCTACCCGGAATCGGCCCTGTTGGAAAGCTCGGACTTCCACGGAAACGAGAATAGCCTTTCCTTTATAGCGCTCCGCCCCTTGGCGAGCATCGGTATCAACAACGGGGAATGCACGGCTACCTTCCCGGACGAGACCCGTGAGGTTACCCCGCTCACCGAAGACTATAACGTACCCGAGGCGATGAACGCTTTTCTCGGCCGCTTCAAGGTGGAGGGAGCGGACAAGAAGGTCTGCGGATTATTCGGCTACACGGCTTTCGATGCCGTCCGTTATTTCGAGAACATCCCGGTCATGGAAGTTCATCACGAGGAGAACGACGCCCCCGATATGCTATACATATTATATAAGTATATCCTTGTCTTCAATCATTTCAAGAATGAGCTTACTCTGGTGGAGATGGTTCAAGACGGCGAGGATAGCGGGTTGGAAGAGATCCTTACGCTGATCGAGAACCGTAACTTCGCCTCCTACAACTTCCAGACAGCGGGTCCCGAGACCTCCCCGATCACCGGCGAGGAATACAAGGCGATGGTCCGCCAAGGCATCAAGCACTGCCTCAGGGGGGATGTCTTCCAGATCGTATTGAGCCGTCGCTTCGAGCAACCGTTCAAGGGAGACGACTTCAAGGTGTACCGGGCTCTTCGCAGCATCAACCCCTCTCCTTATTTGTTCTATTTCGATTTCGGAGGTTTCCGTATCTTCGGCTCTTCCCCCGAGACGCATTGCAAGGTAACGGGCAGACACGCCAGCATCGACCCGATCGCCGGGACCGCTTTCCGTACCGGTAATATCGAGGTAGACAAACAACGTACCGAGGCCCTGCTAGCCGACCCCAAGGAGAACGCCGAGCACGTGATGCTGGTAGACCTCGCCCGCAACGACCTAAGCCGGAACGCCCACGACGTGCAAGTGGATTTCTATAAGGAGGTACAATACTACAGCCACGTCATCCACCTCGTATCCCGTGTGAGCGGCGAGATCAACACCGATAGCGACCCGGTAAAGACCTACGTCGATACCTTCCCCGCCGGCACATTGAGCGGAGCCCCCAAAGTACGGGCCATGCAACTGATCACCGACATCGAGCATCATAACCGGGGTGCTTACGGCGGCTGTATCGGCTTTATCGGTCTGGATGGTGATTTGAACCAAGCGATCACGATCCGTACCTTCGTCAGCCGTGGCAACGTACTTTACTATCAGGCGGGAGCCGGGATCGTGGCTAAAAGCAACGATGAGCGTGAATTGCAAGAGGTAAACAATAAGCTGGGAGCCTTGAAGAAAGCGATAGACCTAGCGGAGAAATTAATCAATTGATTATCCGGTTGTAGAGACGGGGCACGCCCCGTCTCTACAACAACAACAATATATATAAAATGAAGATATTATTATTTGATAATTACGATTCCTTCACCTACAATTTGCTACATATATTGAAGGAACTGGGTGCGGATGTAGAGGTACACCGCAACGACAAGATCTCCTTGGAAGAGATAGAGCGTTTCGATAAGATCTTACTATCCCCGGGACCGGGCATCCCCGAGGAAGCCGGCATCCTCCTCCCCTTGATCCGCCGGTACGCCCCGACAAAGAGCATCCTAGGTGTCTGCCTAGGCGAGCAGGCCATCGGCGAGGCATTCGGCGCCACATTGATAAACCTTACCGACGTGCATCACGGCGTTTGCTCCGATATACGGATTGTCGCTAAAGATCCTATCTTCGAGGGACTGGAACCGGGTATACGTGTTGGGCGTTATCATTCTTGGGCGGTCTCCAAGGAAAACTTCCCGGATTGTCTGGAAATTACGGCGGTCGATACGGAAGAAGGACAGATCATGGGCTTGCGCCATCGTGAGTACAATGTACGAGGTATCCAATTCCATCCGGAATCCGTGTTGACACCCAAAGGGAAGACAATTATAGAGAACTGGCTGAAACGCTAATTACCTCCTAAGGCACTTATAGTTTCTTCCTAACGAAACATCAGTTTCTCTATGGTGAAACTAATGTTTCTCAAGCAAGAAACAAGAGTTTTCCCCTAGAGAAACAAAAGTTTTTCGATAAAGAAATATCGCAAAACTGCAATATTTTATCATTCAACACATTACAGACATGAAGCAAATATTATACAGATTATTCGAGCACCAATATCTAGGCCGGGAAGAAGCCCGGAATATCCTCCAGAATATAGCGGAGGGACGCTACAACGATTCCCAGATCGCCAGTCTGATCACCGTATTCCTGATGCGCAGTATCTCCGTAGAGGAATTGACCGGATTCCGAGAAGCTTTGCTGGAGATGCGTGTACCGGTAGATCTAAGCGAATACAAGCCGATCGATATCGTAGGTACCGGAGGCGACGGGAAAAACACGTTCAACATCAGTACCTGTTCCTGTTTCGTAGTGGCCGGTGCCGGTTACAATGTCGTAAAGCACGGTAACTACGGGGCTACCTCGGTGAGCGGCGCCAGCAACGTGATGGAGCAACACGGCGTAAAATTCACGAACGATATCGGTAAACTACGTACCTCCATGGATACCTGTCATATCGCCTACCTCCACGCACCCTTGTTCAACCCGGCGCTGAAAGCGGTAGCTCCGGTACGGAAGAGCCTCGGCGTGCGCAGCTTCTTCAATATGCTCGGCCCGCTGGTCAACCCGGTCATGCCTACTTACCAATTGTTAGGCGTATATAACCTCCCGCTACTCCGCCTATATAATTATACGTATCAAGAGAGCGGTACCCGTTTCGCCGTGGTACATAGCTTGGACGGTTACGACGAGATCTCCCTCACGGCCGATTTCAAGGTAGCCATGCCGGAGAAAGAGAAACTTTATACCCCGGAGATGCTCGGATTCAAACGTTGCACGGAAGCGGACCTCGACGGCGGCGAGACCCCGGAGGAAGCGGCCCGTATCTTCGACGCCGTATTAGGGAACAAGGCTACAGAGGCCCAAAAGAGCTGCGTGATCGCCAACTCCGCTTTCGCCATCCAAGTGATCTGTCCAGAGAAGAAGATCGAGATGTGTATCGCCGAGGCACGTGAATCATTGGAAAGCGGAAAAGCATTGGCTACATTCCGTAAATTTATATCTTTGAACCAAAGATAAAGAAACATATCCTATGAAAAAGGACATCTTACAAGATATTATCGCCAATAAGCGCATCGAGGTAGCCCGGCAGAAACAGGCCGTAAGCTTACAGACCTTATTGGCTTTAGGTAGCGACCGTATGGAGCGTGACACACGTTCCATGCGTGCGGCGCTGGAATCATCCCCCTCCGGTATTATCTCCGAGTTCAAGCGTAAAAGCCCCTCCAAAGGTTGGCTGCATCCGGGTGCGAATATCGCCGACGTGGTGCCCGCTTACGAGGCCGGAGGAGCCTCCGCCTGCTCGATCCTTACGGACGGGGATTTCTTCGGAGGTTCCTTGGGCGACTTGCAAAAGGCCCGCAAGCTGGTGGATCTCCCGTTACTTCGCAAGGACTTCATCATCGATACCTACCAACTCTTCCAAGCCCGGGTGATGGGCGCCGACGCTGTCTTGTTGATCGCCGCCGCCCTTACGGAAGAAGAATGCCGGATACTCGCCGAGACCGCCCATAGCCTGCAATTGGAAGTCTTGCTGGAAGTCCATAGCGAGGACGAGCTCAAATACCTGAACGCGGATATCGATATGCTCGGCGTGAACAACCGTAATCTCGGCACCTTCCATACGGACGTAAACAACTCATTCAAGTTGGTCGATAAGATGCGAGGCTTCTCCCCTCTTTTAGTGTCCGAGAGCGGAATATCCGAGACCGATACCGTACGCCGATTGCGTGAGGCCGGTTTCCGTGGATTCCTGATCGGAGAGACCTTCATGAAAACCGAGAGGCCGGGCGATACCCTAGCCGATTTTATAGGAGGACTGGCATGATCATCAAAGTTTGCGGAATGCGGGAGCCTCAGAATATCCGGGAAGTAGCCGCCCTAGCCATCAACTGGATCGGCTTTATCTTCTACGAACGTTCCAAGCGCTTTGTCGAGCGATGCCCGACGGAGCAGCAGGCAACGGACAGTGAACAATTGTCCCCTAAGAAAGTGGGCGTTTTCGTCAACGCTACCATCGAGTCCATGATGGAGAAAGCCTCCGCCTACAAGCTAGACTATCTCCAACTTCACGGTAACGAATCGCCGGAAGATTGCCACACCTTGCAAAAAAGGGGCTATTCCTTGATCAAGGCTTTCCCCATCGCTACGAAAGAGGACTTCGAAAAAACAAGGGAATATGAGGGCCGGGTGGATTATTTCCTTTTCGATACGAGATGCGAGGGCTATGGAGGCTCGGGCAAACGTTTCGATTGGTCCATCCTAACCGAATATGAAGGAGAGACTCCCTTCTTGCTCAGCGGAGGCATCCGTCCGGAAAACGCGGAGGCGATCCGGAACTTCCGGCATCCCCGTTTCGCAGGTATCGACCTCAACAGTGGCTTCGAGATTGAGCCGGGATTGAAAGACGTCGACAAACTAAAGAATTTCATCCAACAAATTTTACATCCAGCTGTAGAGACAGGGCGTGCCCCGTCTCCCACCGTCTGATAGTATTTTTAAAATAGAATTCAAAATGAATCGCATCACAAACTTATTCCAGACCCAGAAAGACGGAATACTCTCCGTCTATTTCACCGCCGGTTATCCGAACTTAAACGATACGGCAAGCATCTTAAAAGCCTTACAGGCTAAAGGTATCCACATGGTAGAAGTAGGAATCCCTTTCTCCGACCCGATGGCAGACGGCCCCGTCATCCAAGAGGCCGCCACGCAAGCGTTGCGTAACGGGATGTCACTGCACCTCCTATTCGAGCAATTGAAAGAGATCCGGAGCGAAGTACAGATCCCGATCATCCTAATGGGCTACCTGAATCCCATCATGCAATACGGTTTCGAGAAATTCTGCGCCAGTTGCGTAGAGGCCGGCGTAGACGGAATGATCATCCCCGACCTGCCTTACGCCGATTATATCTCCGATTACAAGGAAATCGCCGATCGCCATGACCTAAAAATGATCATGCTGATCACCCCAGAGACCTCCGAGGAACGAATCCGGCTGATCGATGCCCATACCAGCGGATTTATCTATATGGTATCCAGCGCCGCCACGACCGGAGCCCAACAAGACTTCAACGAACAAAAGCAGGCCTATTTCCGTCGTATCAACGCCATGAACCTACAGAATCCCCGCTTGGTAGGTTTCGGCATCAGCAATAAAGCCACTTTCGAGGCGGCGACAGCCCATTCTTCCGGTGCCATCATCGGTAGCAAGTTCGTCCAGTTACTAAAGAGCGAAGCTACTCCCGCCAAGGCGGTCGATAAGTTACTGGAAGCCCTAAAACAATAGGAACCCTATTCATGTTTACATATAAAAACAGTAAATAGTCCTATGAATAACTTCACTTTTCACAACCCAACCCGTTTATTATTCGGTAAGGGCATGATTGAGAAACTGAGTACGGCCATCCCGATGGTGCATCGCATCATGATCACCTTCGGAGGAGGTAGCGTAAAGCAAAACGGTGTGTACGACCAAGTGATCAAGGCGCTAAAGGATCGTGACTATATCGAGTTCTGGGGCATCGAGCCTAATCCCACCATCGAGACCTTGCGAGAAGCCATCCAGATAGCGAAAGGCAAGCAGGTGGATTTCCTATTGGCGGTAGGCGGCGGCTCCGTCATAGACGGGACGAAGCTAATCTCCGCTGGCATCCAGTACGACGGCGATCCTTGGGAATTGGTACAGAAAGGGTATTACTATCATACCGTGCCCATGGGTACCGTACTGACCCTGCCCGCCACGGGTTCCGAGATGAATAGCGGGGCCGTGATCTCCCGGAAAGAGACGCAAGAGAAATTCCCGTTCTACAGCAATTTCCCCGTGTTCTCGATCTTGGACCCGGAGACGACCTTCAGCCTCCCCCCGTATCAAGTGTCTTGCGGTATCGCCGATACCTTCGTCCACGTGATGGAGCAATATATGACTACGACCGACCAATCCCGCTTGATGGATCATTGGGCGGAAAGTATTTTAAGTACCTTGGTTGAGATCGCCCCGAAGATCAAGGAAGATCCGAGGAATTACGACCTGATGGCAGATTTCATGCTATCCGCCACGATGGGCTTGAACGGCTTTATCGCTATGGGCGTAACGCAGGACTGGGCTACCCATATGATCGGACACGAGCTAACCGCCCTTCACGGATTGACGCATGGAGCGACCTTAGCGATCGTCTTCCCCGGAACCTTACGCACCCTTCGCAAGCAGAAAGAGGGCAAGATCCTGCAATACGGCGAACGGGTATGGGGTATCAATAGTGGAACGACAGAAGAACGGGTAAGCCAAGCCATCGAGAAGACTGAGCAATTTTTCCAAAGCCTCGGTTTATCTACCCGCCTCAGCCAAGAGAAGATCGGCGATACGACAATCACCGAGATCGAGAATCGCTTCAATGAACGAAACGCCGCCTTCGGGGAGGCGAAGAATGTAACGGGTAGCGTGGCACGGGAAATATTGGAGAGCTGTAAATAACGTACAACTTGTAGAGACGGGGCGTGCCCCGTCTCTACAAATGGGTATAGGTTTTATCTTAACAGGACTACTACCCGGATCGGGCCATGCGCCCCGAATACCAAGGCTTGTTCAATATCAGCAGTCTTTGAGGGACCGGACATGAAGACTCCGTAATCATAATCCATAGTGGCAGTACGGCGGTAAGCCTCATTCATCGTATGAACCAATTGAGTCTTGTCCAACAAGATCACCAAAGCGTTCGAGATAAAGTACAGACCTTTATAACGTACCTGACGGGGTAACCAGACAGCGGCATTCTCCGCCACGCCGAAACTACCCTCCACCACAGATACGTCCGTTCCGTTCAACTCCCGGGGATCGGTCAGCCCATCTGGGTTAAAGGTAGCGCAAGTAATCTCCTTCAAATTCGAGGCGATACGTTTCGCCTCCGGAAACTCACGGCGGATCACCTCATTCACATCCTCGCCGGGCTTTAACTCGATGGCCTTGCCACCCGCCCCGGCTAACACCTCCGAGAACGTAGCCAACTTATCCGCATAGGTAATCGCCTCCAACGTAAGCTCAGGCATCTCGTGGCGTGCACCCGTATGACGACGGATACTCGCCAATATAGAATCTTTACTACTCATTATCTCACCTTATTATTCTTCCACATATCATTAAACGACTCCTTGGCGAAAGCCGGAAGCTCACGTCCCTTGCCCCAAGCGTTCAAGCCATTGTAGACCATGAAACGGGGCAAATGATTCACTACCGGAGCAAACTTCAACGCCGTATTGAACAATCCCGGACGTTCCATCAAGAACTTCATGCCGAAAGACATCACTTTCTTCTCCTTGCTCGCCTTACCGATCTTATCCAAATCTTGCCGCCAACGGTAAATCTGCTCGCCCAAATCGATCTTTACCGGACAAACGTTCGAGCAAGAAAGACATAAGGAGCAAGCCGATACGTTATCCGAATATTCCTCCGGATTCCTCAGCATACCCAAGTTGATCCCGATCGGTCCCGGAATGAAATACGTATACGAATAGCCACCACTCCTGCGATATACCGGACAGGTATTCATGCACTCGCCACAACGGATGCAATTCAACGTACGAATATGATCCGGTTTCGCCAAGATATCACTACGCCCGTTATCCACGATAATGATATGGAACTCTTGTCCCTCGGGCGGACGGCGGTAATGAGAAGTATAAGACGTGATGGGTTGCCCCGTACCCGAACGAGCCAGCAAACGAGTGAATACGCCCAATGCCTCCAGATTCGGTACGATCTTCTCCATCCCCATCGTAGCGATATGCACCTTCGGGAAGGAGGTTCCCATATCGGCGTTTCCCTCATTGGTACAAACCACGATCTCGCCCGTAGAGGCGACGGCGAAGTTAGCGCCCGTCATCGCCACGTCGGCATGCAGGAATTTCTCACGCAGATTCTTACGGGCGGCATGCGTCAGGTAGGTAGGGTCGATATTCCCTTTCTCCGTTCCCATCTCACGCTCCATCATCTCGCTGATCTGCTCCCGTTTGATATGGATCGCCGGCATCACGATATGGCTCGGGGCCAAATGCATCAATTGCAAGATACGCTCACCCAAATCGCTCTCCACCACATCGATTCCTTTCGACATCAAGAACTCGTTCATATGGCATTCCTCCGTCAGCATCGATTTGCTCTTGATCAGGTTCCGGGCATCATGCTGGCGCAAGATCCGCAAGACGATCTCGTTATGCTCCTCGGCATCTTTCGCCCAATGCACGATAGCCCCGTTGGCGATCGCATTTTTCTCGAACTCCTCCAGAAGCGTGTCCAGATGGCTGTTGGAGTAAAGCTTGATCTCCGAGGCCAACTCTCTCAACCGCTCCCACTCGGGAAGCGAATGGCTCATCTTATCCCGTTTGGTACGTACCATCCAAAGCGTATGGTCGTGCCAAGCCTCATTCTCCTTATTCTCTAGGAAATGGGCCGCTGCTATAGCATGTTTCGTACTCATAATCCGGACGCTAATATTTGAACGATGTGAATAGTCTTGATCGGAAGTTTCTCTCGCTTGATAACCCCTTCCATATGCATCAGGCAAGAGCTATCCGCCCCGGTGATATACTCGGCGCCGGTACTCATATGATCCTTTACCTTGTCTTGTCCCATGCAAGTAGAGACCTCAGGCTCCTCGATGGCGAACATACCGCCGAAACCGCAACATTCGTCCACCCGCTTCGGTTCGAACACCTCGATACCCTTCACCAAGGAAAGGAGATCACGCAACTTGGAATAGTACGGGATATTACGCTCGCTGGGCGACGAGAGATGCAACTCACGCACCCCGTGGCAACTATTATGGATACTCACCTTATGCGGGAAAACGGCCGGCAGGGATTCCGGTCTCACCACGTCGTGCAAGAACTCGCAGATATCATAAATCTTCTTACTGTTCATACAAACGTGATCCCGCTTCTCCAAGATATGGGGATGGTTCTCTTTTACGAAGGCTACGCAACTGGCCGAGGGGCCTACCACGTAGTCATAGTTCTTAAACTGTTCCTCCATCCGGAGGGCCAAGCGAGCCGCCTCATCCTCGAAGCCGGCGTTCGCCATGGGTTGTCCGCAACAGGTCTGGTCCATCGGATAATCGACATCCACACCCACATGCCTCAACAATTTATACGAGGCGATACCCACTTCGGGGTACACCGCGTTAATGTAACATGGGATAAATAATCCTACCTTCATACTAATTTTATCTTATATATCATATACGACACCGTATATAATTAACACCTACAAGCCCCTCATAGCTGCATATTGGCCCTTACCCTGCTTAATGTCTCGGGAGTCATCAGCAAATAAGAGGCGATATGGGACAAGGGGGCACGCTGCACGATCTCAGGGTGTTCTTTCAATAAGCGGGCATAACGTTCATTAGCGGTCTCGAAACGAAGGAAATCCGCCTTCCGTTGAGACAGGATCAGCGAATTCTCCAACAGGCGGCGATACATGACCTCGATCTCGTAATCCTCGGCGCACAATGCCAATAAAGGATCATGAGGAATGCCATACAGCACCGTATTCTCCAAGGCCTCCACCAACAGATTAGCGGGACGCTGGCGCAAGAAGCTCTCGATGCAAATGAAGATGTTGTCCTCGCTGGCGAAATGCTCGGTCAGCTCTTTCTTATTCTTGAAGTAAAACTGGCGAACCATTCCCTTATAGACATAACCGAGTTGCGTACAAACCTCTCCTTCGCTCAAAAACAGGGCGCCTTTTTTCAATTCTGTCCGGATTAAGATAGAGGCCAGTTTCTGGGCGGCTTCCTCACTGAGTAGAATCGATTGCGCCGCGATCCTGCGAGCTATAAATATCGCTGTATCCATATTCATGGTTGTTTTTGTTTGTTTCCGCAAACTTACGAAATAAATACCACTTGATTTACATCAAGCCCCCATTTATTTATATTCCTGCCAACTCTTGATGCAGATATCATCTACGCTCAAGGTACAGAAGGCTTGAATGAAAGCGCTCGCCAGACGGGCATTCGTAATCAACGGGATATTCAGGTCGATGGCGGCACGGCGGATCTTATAGCCGTTGTCAAGCTCGCCGGCGGAAAGGTCACGAGGGATATTCACGACCATATCGATCTGCTTCTCATGAAGCATCTTAAGCGCCTGCGGTTCTCCCTTCTCGCTCGGCCAGTACACCTTCGTACTCGGAATGCCATTCTCCGCCAAGAAACGGTGCGTACCTCCCGTAGCGAATAGGTTGTAGCCTTTCGTCGCCAACATCTTAGCGGCATCCAGCATGGCTACCTTCTGCTTCGGCGTACCGGTGGACAGGAGGATATTCTTCTCCGGAACCCGTTGCCCGACAGCGAGCATACTCGTCAACACCGCCTCGGATACATCGTCGCCCAGACAACCCACCTCGCCCGTGGAAGCCATATCGACCCCTAATACCGGATCGGCTTTCTGCAAGCGATTGAACGAGAATTGAGAGGCCTTGATACCCACATAATCCAAATCGAACTCATTCTTATTCGGTTTCTCTACCGGCAAGCCCAGCATGACACGGGTAGCCAACTCGATGAAGTTTATCTTCAGCACCTTGCTCACGAACGGGAAAGAACGGCTGGCACGAAGGTTACACTCGATCACCTTGATCTCATTGCCCTTCGCCAGATATTGGATATTGAACGGGCCGGAGATATTCAGCTCCTTAGCGATCTGCTTACTGATACGCTTGATACGACGAACCGTCTCTACATATAATTTCTGGGCCGGGAACTGAATCGTAGCGTCGCCGGAATGAACCCCGGCAAACTCGATATGCTCGCTAATGGCATACATCACGATCTCACCATGATCGGCCACGGCATCCATCTCCACCTCTTTCGCATGCTCGATGAACTGACTTACCACCACCGGATGCTTTTGGCTGACGTTGGCGGCCAATTTCAAGAAACGCTCCAACTCCTCTTGATTCGAGCAGACATTCATGGCGGCGCCACTCAGCACGTAACTCGGGCGAACCAATACGGGGAAGCCTACCTCCGCCACGAAGCCATTGATATCCTCCATGGAAGAAAGCTCTTTCCAGCGGGGTTGATCCACGCCAATACGATCCAACATGGCGGAGAACTTCTCACGGTCCTCGGCATTATCGATGCTCTTGGCGGAAGTCCCCAAGATATTCACATGCTGCTCGTCCAGACGCATCGCCAAGTTATTCGGGATCTGGCCGCCGGTGGAGACGATCACGCCGTGCGGGTTCTCCAGCTCGAGGATATCCATCACACGCTCGAAGGTAAGCTCATCGAAATAAAGACGATCGCACATATCATAGTCGGTAGACACCGTCTCGGGATTGTAGTTGATCATCACGGAACGATAGCCCTCCTTACGGATCGTATTCAAGGCCTGCACGCCACACCAGTCGAACTCCACCGAGCTACCGATGCGGTAAGCGCCGGAACCCAGCACGACAATCGAGCGATGATCGCCCAAGTACGTCACGTCGTTTTCCGTACCGCTATACGTCAGGTACAAGTAATTCGTCTGCGCCGGATACTCGGCGGCCAAGGTATCGATCTGTTTCACCACCGGAAGAATGCCATGCTCCTTACGGAACTGGCGAACCAACATCATACCCTTCTCCACATCCCCGTCGAGACCGATCGCCCGTGCGATCTGGAAATCAGAGAACCCTTGTATCTTCGCCCGGCGGATCAACTCCGGATTGATGCGCCAACGTTGGATCCCCTTCATATCGAAAGCGTGAAGCTCCTTGGAGGTCTGCATGATTCCATATAGTTTCTGTAGGAACCATCGGTCTATCTTGGTAAGCTCATGAATCTGGTCTACCGTATAACCGGCCCGGAATGCCTTCGAGATAACGAAGATACGGCGATCGGTAGGCTCATGCAAAGCCTTATCGATATCCTCGATCACCAACTCCTTATTCTCCACGAAACCGTGCATACCCTGCCCGATCATACGCAAGCCCTTCTGGATAGCCTCCTCGAAAGTACGTCCGATCGCCATCACCTCGCCAACCGACTTCATGCTGGAACCCAACTCACGAGCCACGCCATGGAACTTACCCAAGTCCCAGCGAGGGATCTTACATACCACGTAATCGAGAGCCGGCTCAAAGAAAGCGCTAGTCGTTTTCGTCACGGAGTTTTTCAAGTCGAACAAACCGTAGCCCAAGCCTAATTTAGCGGCCACGAAAGCCAACGGATAACCGGTCGCCTTAGAAGCCAAGGCCGAAGAACGGCTCAAGCGGGCGTTCACCTCGATCACCCGGTAATCCTCACTCTCCGGATCGTAAGCGTATTGCACGTTACACTCGCCCACGATACCGATATGGCGGATGATACGGATCGCCAACTCACGTAATTTATGATAATCCGTATTACTCAAGGTCTGCGAGGGGGCAATCACGATAGACTCTCCCGTATGGATTCCCAGCGGGTCGAAATTCTCCATGTTACATACCGTGATGCAGTTATCGAAGCGGTCGCGCACCACCTCGTACTCTACCTCTTTCCAGCCCTTCAAGCTTTTCTCCACCAATACTTGCGGAGAGAAAGAGAAAGCCTTCTCTACCAACACGTCCAATTCTTCCTCATTGTCGCAGAAACCGGAACCCAAGCCCCCCAGCGCATAAGCGGCACGGACGATGACCGGATACCCCAGCTCAGCGGCCGCACGACGAGCGTCAGCGGCGTTCTCCACGGCCTCGCTCTTGATCGTCTTCACGTCGATCTCATCCAACTTGCGTACGAACAACTCCCGATCCTCGGTATCCATGATAGCCTGCACCGGGGTACCCAATACCTTCACGCCATACTTCTCCAGCACGCCGCTTTGGTAAAGAGCCACGCCACAATTCAACGCCGTCTGCCCGCCGAAAGCGAGCAAGATACCTTCCGGACGTTCCTTCTCGATCACCTTTTCCACAAAAAAAGGAGTAACGGGCAGGAAATAAACCGTGTCCGCGACTCCTTCCGAGGTCTGTACCGTAGCGATATTCGGATTGATCAATACCGTTTGAATCCCCTCTTCCTTAATCGCCTTCAGGGCTTGGCTGCCTGAATAATCGAACTCGCCCGCCTCACCAATCTTCAAGGCTCCGGAACCGAGTATCAGGACTTTCTTTATATCTTCTTTCATTGCTTTACTTTTTTTAATGTTCTCTTTTAGGGTAGACCTAAACACTCATTTAGGGTTGCCCTAATCCCTCGTTTAGGGTGGGCGTAAATCCCCGGCTACAACAATTCCGTGAATTTATCAAACATGAACTCCGTATCCAGCGGCCCGCTGCAAGCCTCGGGATGGAACTGAGAGGAGAAGAAAGGCTTCGTCTTATGCTTGATACCCTCGTTCGTCCCGTCATTCATATTGACGAACAGCGGTTCCCACTCCTCACCCAGCGTATCGTTATCCACGGCGTAACCATGGTTCTGCGAGGTGATGAAGCATTTCTCCGTGCCTACCATACGTACCGGCTGGTTATGGCTACGATGACCGTACTTCAATTTATAGATAGAAGCACCGCCGGCTTTCGCCAACAACTGGTTACCCATGCAAATACCGCAAATCGGCTTATCCCCGGAAAGCGCCTTACGGATATTCCGCACGGCGGCATCGCAAGTATCCGGATCGCCCGGACCGTTGCTGATAAACAAGCCATCGTATTCCAGCTGATTGAAGTCGTAGTCCCAAGGCACACGGATCACCGCCACGTTACGCCTCAACAGGCAACGGATGATGTTATGTTTCACGCCGCAGTCCAAAAGCACGACGCGCTTTAGGAATTGAGAATTGAGAATCGAGAATCGGGAATCGGAGGCTTCCAATAAAGAACAGGTCTGGCTCGTACCATCGGGCAGGTAACAAATAATCTCCTTGCACGATACCCGATCCACATAGTTCACATGCTCATAATCCTCGATCTTCAATTCTCCATTTCCAATTTCGTTATCGGCATCGCCGATAACGATACGTCCCATCATCACGCCATGCTCACGCAATTTCTTAGTCAACGCACGCGTATCGATACCGTATATGCCCGGGATCTTCTCCTCCTTCAACCACTCGCCCAAGCTGCACTCGGCGTTCCAGTGGCTATACTCATGGCTGTAATCGCTAACGATAATCGCCTCGGCGTGGATCTTCTCGCTCTCCATAAACGTAGCGATCCCGTTCGGCTCGAATGTACGAGGCGGGACACCGTAGTTACCAACGAGCGGATAAGTCAACACCATCAACTGGCCTGCGTACGAAGGGTCCGTCAAGCTCTCCGGATATCCGGTCATAGCGGTATTGAACACGACCTCGCCAGCCACCGGTCTCTCATAGCCGAAAGAGTAGCCACGGAAGACGGTACCGTCGTCTAACATCAAAGTTGCTGTTCTGTTTGTCTGCATAGAATCTGTATGTTGTGTCATTTCACTAAATATTCTTCTTCCATATAGTGAATAAAAGCCTCGTTCACTAACCGAGTCCCGCCCGGTGTCGGGTAATCGCCGGAGAAATACCAGTCACCCGGATGCTCCGGACAAGAGGCATGCAAGCCCTCCAAAGTCTGGTAGACGATCTCTACTTTCGCCTGTGTCCCGGCCGGTGTAAGCAACTCCACCATCTTAACGGATATCTCCTCGTCCGTAAACGGGGCGTATATCTCCTTTACGTAATTCACCAACGGACCATCCGCCGCTGTTTGTTGTCGCTTCGCCTTCTGATAAGCGTCCAAGATCACGTATTCCATCCCCCGGTCACGTAACAGGGCCACCGCAGCCTTAAAAGCGATAAACTCGTTCATCCGGGACATATCGATACCGTAATAATCCGGGTAACGTACCTGCGGAGAAGAACTTACGATCACGATTTTCTTCGGATGCAGGCGATCCAAGATACCGATAATACTCTGGCGTAAGGTAGTACCCCGCACGATGCTATCATCTATCACAACCAGATTATCGATAAAAGGTTCAATACTTCCGTAAGTAATATCATATACGTGCGCCGCCAGATCATTGCGGCTATTGCCCTCAGCGATAAATGTACGTAATTTTATATCTTTTATAGCTACTTTCTCCGAGCGGACTCGCATGGAAAGGATTTGCTCCAGTTCCTCTTCCCTGAGCAGGTGACTACGATCGGCGATCCATTCTTTTTTCAGCTTATTCAAATAGTTGTTCAACCCCTCCTGCATCCCGAAATAAGCGACCTCGGCCGTATTCGGGATAAAAGAGAAGACGGTATGATTCAAGTCGTAATCCACCGCTTTCAAGATCGGATGCACGAGATTATCTCCCAAACGCTTCCTTTCCCTGTAAATATCCACGTCGCTACCCCGTGAGAAGTAGATACGCTCGAAGGAACAAGCCTTATTCTCTTTCGGCTCCACGATCTGGGAGATATGCCACTCGCCTTTCTTGTTGACGAGTATCGCCTCTCCCCGATTCAACTCCCGGATATCCTCTACCTGCACGTTCATCACGGTTTGTATAACCGGACGCTCGGAAGCCAACACGATAATCTCATCATCCGCATAATAGAAGGCCGGACGGATTCCCCACGGGTCCCGCACGCTGAACGACTCGCCACTACCGGTGATACCGCAAATCACGAAACCACCATCCCAGCCCGGGGTACAGCGTTTCAGCACGTTCGACAAATCAATTTGATCCTCGATGGCATGCGTGATATCCATCCCTCTCAATCCTTCCGCCTCACACTTTTGGTACAGGCGCTCCACTTCCCGGTCCAGCCGGTGTCCCAGCTGCTCCAGCATGATATACGTATCGGAATATTTCCGGGGATGCTGACCGATCGCCGTGATCTCCTCGAATACTTCATGAACATTTGTCAGGTTGAAATTTCCGCAAACGGCAAGGTTCTTTGCACGCCAGTTATTGCGTCGTAAAAAAGGATGGATATAAGAGATTCCGGATTTTCCGGTGGTACTGTAACGGAGGTGGCCCATATAAAGCTCTCCGGCGAAAGGTAGGTTGGCTTTGGCGAATAGCGGATCGTTGAGTTGCTCGGGGGTTAAATCCTTGTAGTGTTCGTGAACTGCGGCAAATATCTCGGTAATAGCTCCGGTCCCGACGGCCCGTTCACGGAACATATATTCCTCTCCGGCATTTGCCTCTAACTTCACGCAGGCTAAGCCCGCTCCTTCCTGCCCCCTGTTATGCTGCTTTTCCATCAGCAAATAGAGCTTGTTCAGTCCATACATCCAACTACCGTACTTCTCGTGATAATACTCCAAGGGTTTCAGTAACCGGACCATGGCAACACCACACTCGTGCTTCAATACTTCCATTGTCGAATCAACTTTTTGATTTTGCCGCAAAGATACAGACAATACCTAACATATTGTTTAAACAAACATAAAATAATTGACACTTTCACGGAAAAAATGTTTTTATCGGACGTTTGGTTAACAAAGCTTACATTTTATAAGCAAAAGGGAGGGTTTGTTTTCAATCCATAATAAGATATAACAAAGAAGGGAGGCATAATGTTTCAGGCAATACATTCCATTCTTAGCCGACTGGAAATTTACAATATGCATGAAGTAAACTCTCCATACATTTTTATAATGTAACCTTACAAAGTTACAGACAAATCATTACGATATTAAAATAGAAAGATTACCTTTGCCATGAACTCTTAGTAAAATGATTTATGGAATATATTAACGAATTTCACAAACAATGGATAGAGCGTACTCGCCAATCAATAACCTCTTGGAGCAAGCAGCCTGCATCGCCAGAAGAAGTAAAGAAACAGCAGGAGAGATTGAACCAACAGAGGGCTATAAGAGAAGGCAAATCAATGAGCTAATAAAATTTACTAATAATAGAAATCTATGGGTTAACTTATCCTGCCTCACTCTCACCTATATGGACAAAGGTGGTGAGAATGAAGTATTTCATGATGGTAAGGTCTCTGTAATCAAGCTAAATAACTTTGAGTACGCTGGTGATGACTTGGAGAACTTTTTCATTCGCATTACTGTACATAACAAGTTTTTCAGTAATGTACCTTATCAGATGATTGGCTTCGCATATAACAGCGAGCAAAAATTCTGTGCAGTCCTCATACAACCTTATATATTAGCGGAACGAGAAGCTACAGAAGATGAAATAGCCGCCTATATGCAAGCTCTTGGCTTTAAAATGGACTATTACGACGAATACCACAATGAAGATTATGAAGTGTTTGACGCAGCCCCTAACAATGTGCTTTATGGTATAGATGGGAATTTGTATTTTATTGATACACAGATAAGATTAAAATCATAGATGACAACAAAGCCGGAAGTCATAATGCGATGTTTCCGGAAACAAAAAAGCCTCCTTTTAGGGGAGGCCTTACCATGGGATCTCTAACACAAAAAAGCTTTGGGAAATCACCGTACGGATATACGAAATAAAGCGAAAGAATAATTTAATTTCGTATAAATCTCTTATAAAGTAAAGAGCGAAAGTCATTGGGGAGAAGACGAGTCACCAAACGAATACAGATATTTCTTATTAAGGAGAAAAAATCGATAAAACCTATCCTATAAAACAGAGTCTGTAATTTCACCTCCGTTACGGCATACCTCCATCCCCCCCTCCGCTTAAACATATCTGGAGAAAAACGGAAAAAAAGTAAACTCTCTTGAATATTATAGAATCGAGCACCATCCATCAACATCCGTACCCATAAATAATAATCCTCGAACAAAGGAAAATGCTTATATCCCCCAGCTTTCAATACAGCCGACTTTCGGAACATCACCACAGGATGATTCACCGGACATCTTCCTTTTGCAAATCTCAAGATATCTTCCTGATCCTTTGGCACTTTACGCACAGAAAGGACATTGGATACCGCTCCCTCAAACTCATCGATCCAAGCTCCCACTACATCCACTTCCGGATGTTCCTGAAATATCGCCAACTGCTTTTCAAAACGGTCTGGCTTCGCCACATCATCCGTATCCATGCGAGCCACGATATCATACGAGCAATGTTTCAAACCCTCGTTCAAAGCTTTCCCCAAACCTTGATTTTCTACCAAAGGAATCACCTTTAATTCAAGATACCGATCCATGAACTCTTTTACAACCGCATGCAACTCTTCGGACAAAGGTCCATCCTCCACCAAAATCACCTCGGTAGGCAATAGTGTTTGTGCAAAGACACTCTCCAGACTTTGGTGCAGGAATAATGCACTCTCCTTGTGATATAAGGAAAGCAATACAGAAAATGATTGCATAAAATATAGGGAAAATTGATTAACCATTAGTGTTCCAATCAGAACACATCTTGAATTAAAATAAAAAAAGATTTTAATCACTCGTTAAAAACAAGGAAACAAGCTACAATACAAACTATCGTATGTCTCATCATTTAGAAAAATGAACGCTTAAACAAACAATAACAAATTTGCAGTCTATACAATATTTTATAGTAAAACCTATTCCTTGTACCTATTGATACATTTTTTCCATGAACTCTATAATCTATCAGTTCATCATTTATCGAGACATAACTACCCAACAAATAACCCCAACAGCCAATCCAAGCATCATGGACAATCACTGGCTTTGGAACAGGCAATACTTTTTGTAACAATTCTCGTCGAAAAGCTATGCAACATCCTTTGAACGATAAATCAAACAAATTCAAAAAAAATAATTTATGGATGCTTTTCACATGCAAAGGATAGCCATACGAATTTCCTATAAGTGTTCGGTCATGTTGAATCAACATATATTATCTAAATAAGAAAAACAAACACTCACCTTATTTTTATGCCATACATCATCTTGATCTGCTAAAAATATAATCACCATGCGCATGCAATAAAGCATTCTCAAAATTTCTCGTAGCTTTCACAAATGAAGAACCAGGGGAAGAAATATGATGTAATACTTTTACCCTATTATCATGATAAGACATAATAATATCTATTGTCCCATCAGTAGAACCATCATCTGATACAATAATCTCATCATCTTCCGACAACTGGCACAAGATTGATTCCAATTGTTCCCTAATATACTTCGCCTCATTATAGGTAGCCATACAAACCGAAATCTTACCCATCACGCATACGATGAATAAGATGAGACAATTAAATTCTTACTATTTTGTATTCTGTTTACTATCAAGTATTCATCCCTCCTTAAACATTCTTAACAAACTACTCAGCATCAAGAAAATAGGCCAATTAGGTTTGACTGGATTCAACCCGGTTATCACCCCACGTACAATGCGCCGTAAATACATCGTTCTCGGAGCAACACAAATCGGGAAATAAAACAATTTCACAAAATACTTCATACCATTTTTCCTTTTCCAATACCTTGGCACATAATCCCTTCGACAAAGCCACAAATAATTTCGAAACTGATAATACACCCTAAACGGAGAAGCAATAGCCACCTTTTTAAGGAAAAAAAATCTATCTCCTTCACCTAGCATATGACCAATCTCAGCATCTTCCACTATAAAAGATCTCAAACCACACTTATGCCAAGCTCTCCAACACCACTCATTATCTACACCATCAATAAAAAGAGATTCATCAAAACCTCCTACAATATTAAATACTTTACAAGGAATCAATGAGATTGATGACATAATAGAATAACACTCCGTAATATTTGAAGTATTACTCAATACTCTTTTATCTATAATTCTAATCTCATTAGACTTTTCAACATATGGTAGTCCTGTTTGACGATTAATTGCCCGAGTTCCTACTGCACCGACTTTTATACTGGCCTCTTTAAGCGCTTGATGATTCTCTAATAGTTTGTCCACTACTTTCTCTGACGCAATCGAATCCTGATCCGCAAAAAGTACGAAGTCATAACCTAAATCAATGAAATAACGGATGCCTATATTCTGTGCCGCAGCTATACCTATATTCTTCAGCAATGGTTTATACTCCACCGACTCATAACCGCTCAGCACCTCAGAGTGGTCAGATGGAGAATTATCCACCACGCATATTTGATCTACCTGGCTAGCCAATGATGACAATGTTTTCTTTGTCACGTCAAAATTCGGGTTATACAATACCACTACCGCTCCTACTTTTACCATACCTTTTATTTAATAATCCATCCTTTAAACCTCTAAACATTTGCACATAAATCGCTCGCCAACACCTAACCTTGAAAGGGAAAGAAATCGGATATATCATTAACTTTATTCCATGATTGATTTTCCATTGCCTTGGCACATAACTACGCCGAAGCAACCATAAATAATTCCGTGTTTGATAATAATATCGTATCGGGGCTGAAATGATAACAAGCTGGTTGAATATCCGGTACTCCTGTTGCCCTACAAAATGAGCAAGTTTAATCTTTAGGGTGATGCCATTGACAAACCCTTTACTCTCCGCTCTCCAACACCATTCATGATCCACATAATCAATAAACAAAGAATCATCATTCAATCCCACCTCCTCTATTTTCCGCAGGGAAACACAACTTCCAGAACTTATAATCTCCCGTCTCCGTATAAAATCTTCCGTCATCCATATATCCTTATGGATAGTTGATTTATACTCCTCTTCTGTACGGCCATTTATTATGGTTGGTCCCAACAAAAACAGATTAGGAATCAATTGTTCGATCCGCTTATATTCTTCTATTATACCTTCCGAATACCTTTCGGGAATCTTACTATCTTGATCGAAAAAAATAATATAGTCACATCCTAAACACTCAGCTTGCCGGATTCCCTCATTCTGTGCAGTAGCTATACCCATATTTCTCTGTAGAGGAACATATATCAACCGATCCTTCTTTAATGCCAAATCCCGATCAGGCGTATTATCTACTACGACCAATGTAACCATCTCATCCTCCAATAAACGTTCATGATAAACGCTCATCTCCGCCTTATACAACACGACAACTATCGCCACTGATTCTCTCATAAGCCCTCACGCACTACAAATGGCGTAAGCGCCCGATGAGAAAATAGAGGAAGCCCTACACCTCCCTTGATAATTTTTAACACATAAAAGAGATTGGATTCAAAGCCGTTATATTTAATCTTTCCATCGAGCAATAAGAGTAATCTGGTAAGCCAATTCTTTCTTGAAAAAACAAAACGAGAAATAAGCCACACAGCCTCTTCGGAAAGCAAATCCTTATAAGCGATCAATAAATCCCATGTACTATCCGAGGAACCATCATCCCTCACCAACACCTTCAACTCCACACCCTCTTGGATCAACAAGCTATCCAGCTGGGCACACAAAAAACGCTCTCCATTATAGGTGGAGAGAAGCACAACTATTTTTTTCATTGAAAGAATATAAACAATCGAATCAATTAATTGATATACAGAACTACTAGCGAAATCGTTCAAATCCAGCCAGTGCGTTATCCGCAAATCGCTCATAATTATCAAGCCCCAGCACTTCCTTAATCTTTTCCGCAACGACCTTAGCATCAGTCACATCCACACAGAAGCCATTATACCCATCTTCTATCAATTCTATTGGCCCTCCGATGTTAGGCGCAATGGATGGAACGCCATAAGCCATCGCCTCTAAAATGGTCATACCAAAAGTCTCTACGCACAAAAATGGGTTTGATAAATTGAGCATCAAGTCCGCCTCTCGTAAATAAGGATGGATATTCGATTGTGCTGGAATTAATTCCACATTTTTAGGTATTGACTGTTCTAAATAAGCCTGTATAGATTCCATATCCGCACTAAGCATCAAGCGGAAATGGAGATCGGGTAAAAGTTCGGCCACCGCCATGAAGGTAGATAAGCCCTTTACTTTCGAGAGAGAGGCAATCATCAAGACCGTATTCCGCTTTCGCTCACCAATAGGCTTTATATCGACCCTGTCCAAAAATTGTTTGCCTAGATGATTGTAGCACACCGTACTCGTGCACGATGGATTATCTGGATAGCTATCTCTCGTATACCTCGACACGAAAATACGGTGTGCCTTTGTATGGGCAAATATCCACTCCATTATCCGAACAGATAGCGTTTGCTGGACAAATTTCTCATGAATATGATAGATTACTTTCTTTCCATACAACCGTCCTAACAGAGCTGCCAAGTAAGGAGTGATCGTATTGATATAAAATGTATTGTAACGCCAACCTAAACATAACGTAAGCAACACAAAATGTATGCGCCATACCAATGGCGCAACAACAGGGATACGCTTTCCATGCCAAGTAGGTACACAATACCCTATCAATTGCACATTTGGCAATTCACTCAAGAATCCTTTGCCATGATTCCGGTTAACAATGATATCAACAGATTGCCCCGCATAATCACGAGCAATCACATCAGCTAACACACGAGTACTCCCGGTGTAGTCGTTCTTAGGATGAAAGAAGAGAATGGATTTCATCTAGATATTTGAAATTGATTAGTTTGATTTAAATGGTATATGGCAAGTATGGAGGCAAAAAACGTCCAATGAAACGATTTTAAGTACCCTTCATCGACAATTGTCAATATTGGCCAGCAAAGAATTAGGATAACACCTATTAAATGCAACAAACGATTAGAATCCAAATAGCACTTAATAGCTAATCTAGCAACACCATAAATAAGAGCAATCGTAAATACTAACCCATATTCGACCAATGCTTGAATCCACAAATTATGAGCATAGGTAATCCAAATATCCGCTTTCTCATATTCATAAATTTGACTTCCAGGCCCACTTCCTATATATAACCAATCCTCTGCGATTTTCAATCCTCCAGCCCATAAAATCCAACGAGGATCTTGAGCTGCTCCAGTTCTCGCATCAGTCTTTCGTTCTATTAAAAAAAGAATAGTATCCGAATACTCATACCACAGATAGACACATAATATAGACAATACAAAGATCAAAATATATTTATCTCTCTTATTACTATTCATCCCCATAAAAAATGGGATAAAAGAAAGAAACAGAGCTATCAAACAACCACGAGATGTATTAATAAATTCTATCGCAACAATAAATAATAAAAGAAGAAGCAATAATAGTTTTTCACGAATCACATTTGTATATACCCAATAAAGTATCAACATAAACAAGCATAAAATCAGCACAATAGACAAAGAGTTGTAATTACCATAAGTTACAGCGGCATAAGTTCTCAATCCCACCGTACCATCTAAAGATGTCGCATACTCTGTTGCTTGAAATTGTCCTTCTGCCGTATGTTGACCGGTAAAGACTTCCCAAATAGCTACCACCAAATTAGCTATTGTAAAAAACAACCATCCTTTTAATATTGAATCAATAGGTTTACTAGCCCTAAACGAAGAATAATAAATAAGAAAGAAAGCACCTATATAACATAATAAACTCAAAAAAGAGGTTGTATACATATACCAATCCGATATCCAAAATACAGCTAAAAACGAATAAAAGATAACTCCATATAAGCAATAGGTTAATTTCTTGATCCGATAATTAACCTTAATTTTAATAATATAATAGAGCAAAAACAAAAAACCTATTATTCGTGTCGGAATAAATGCACCAAACAATGGACCCGCAAATATAACCGACACAATCGTCATCATTATCAAATAATCATAACGATTATTTTTTAAATCATATTTAATCGTTATGTTCATCAAATTTTAAATAATCGACAGATTCCATCCTATAATTCTCTAACAAAAACTCCACCCTCTCATAGTCAATCTTTCCATCAAGGAAATCCGTCACTTCTCCCAATATCCGATCAGACAAATTCAACTTAGCCAATAAAGAAGCGGAACGCCCTCCAAGACTACCCATCCCAACCACATAAAAGGGCTTTTGGAAAACAACAGAGAACACTGTACCATGAAAAGATGATGTCACAACAAATGCAGCCTCTTTGAAATAAGAGATAAACGAAATAGGGTCAAGTGTCTGTAAATAACGCCGCCCCGATTTGAACGGAAGTAAACAAGCGGTAATATTTATCAGCTCATACCCTAACTCTCGACTAACTTTACGAGCTTGTTCCGCACACTTCTCTGATTGCAACAAATTATAACAAAGCACATAAGGGCGTTTCGTTGAAATTGGCACACACCTTTTCTCCCACTCCTTTTTCCTCAATAGCAATACTGGATCGCACACCACATGCACCTCCTTGCCTGTAAAGGGATGGAGTGTCTTTGCCAATTCAGCTTCACGCACAGATATAGCATTAAAATCTCTCAATAAGGAGGGCAATACCTTCTTCTCTGCCGCATCCAAACATATAGGAGACATACTCGCCGCATAGGTAGCTTTACGGCAATTAACACCTTGTCCAAAAAATACCGGATCGAACCGACCTCCCGTGAGACGAGAACTCCAAATCTGATCACTACCAAACAACAGCCAATCAAAATTGGAATAATCCGAACTCATATCGTAGGGGTACAGGTTAAGCTTCATCCGCATGAAGTTATCGAATCCATCCCAACGTTTGCCTCTTTTTTTCAATAAGAATGGCTCGGACAGCAAACGCTTGAGTGTACGCAACGGATCCTTGGAAAGCCAATGAGACAATTTATGTTTTTTATATGGATGTGTCAAATAGTCCGGCCGATAATCGATCACATACACCTCATCTCCCCGACCTTTCAAATATTCCTGCAAGGCATAACATTGTAACATCGCCCCATAGTTATGGGCACAATGAAAGGTTAGTATTCCTATTCTCATTTGCTGAACTTACGAATTGTATTTATAAGATTTTTTCCCAATACTGATTTGGCTGTTTCTTTCAGTTTATGGGTTGCTAAAGTTTTAGCATCATAATCAAGAGTAGTCATAATTTCAAGTGCCTCTCTTTCTAGTTCGGCATCAGTGAACACCTCAAATATAATAGGTTTATCAGACAAGCTAGGATTTGTAAACTTATCCAACGCTTGCATGAATTCGTTTTTTGTACTAGCGGTCAAGTATTCAAATCCCAAATCTTCAGCAAAATGTTTAACCAAGCAAGGAGATTTTCTTCCAAAGTGACCTTCTGCCGCCATATACTCATTCACATCTTCCTTAAAAGCCATATAAGAATTATGCGAATTCATTTTAAACTCAGTTCCTACCCCATTGTTAATCAAAAGGATTCTAACATTGTTACCCACATGCCGATTACCAAGCACATTGATATCGTAAAAGAAAGCCAAATCACCGGTCACTAAATAACACAAGCGTTTGGGATTCACCAGCGATGCCCCTATCAATGTACTGGTACAACCATCAATGCCACAACAACCCACATTGCAAGAAGACTCTACCGTTTCCGGCAATGGAAAGATATTCCAACATCGACGAGTATTTGAGGCACTGATATGTAACAATGATTTTTCAGGCAAACGTGAAGATAGCTGCATGGCTGTCCAAATATTACTGAATGGCAATTCCGGTATTTGTTCATAGATAGCATAACATTTCTCACGACAAGCATCTATAAAATCATGTTTATCGGCTCCCCTTTTACTGTATGCCGTGAAGAACATCTCTTCAGACATTTGGAAGATTTTTGACAATTTCTTGAATGGATTACGGACTTCTCCATCCTCGCTTACACGCCAAATATTTTTTGTTTGAATAGTGCCGGCAAAAGTAGCTGCAGAAGTTTCGCCTATATGTATCATCAAATCCAAAACATCCAAGGGTGATTCAGCATTCTTTTGTAATTGAACCAAGGTTGGTTGTAATCGATACTCGCCATAATAACCGCTTGTATGGTCGCAAATAACAACGGCATCATGAGTCGCACAGAAACGTTCGATTGCAGATACTTGACTCTCCGTAAACTTGCGATGAACACCAACAAAAACACCGACCTTTCCTTGAGGGATCTCAGGCAACTGATCCCATGCTTGGTAACGACGAATAGTTTGAACCAAGGGCAATTCTTTGATGGTAAAATCTTGATTGCAAGTTGTTATTAAATTGATATGAACAGGACCAGAGCCAAAATTCTTTAATGCAAGAATAGCTCTATTCACTTCCATCTCAACAAAAAAATCTTCGCTTTCATCTTTTGGAATTGGTAGCTCTACAGACATTTGAGCTACATCATTCGGGATTATACGTCGGTCTATCACTTGAGAACGTAGATTACCAATATGATTAGATCCTATATGTGAAGTTATCGCTAAGACGGGGAGTTTTCGATAATAAGCCTCTGTCATTCCCGGATAATAATTTCTTGAAGCAGTAGACATTGTACATGAAAGAACCACAGGCTCTCCACTTTCAGCAGCTAACCCACAGGCCATATAAGCAGCTGATCGTTCATCTACGGAAGAATATATCTCGAAGAAAGGATCGTTCTGTATGCTCCCAACAAAACAGATATTTGTACCACCAGGTGAAACTATCACCTTCTTTATTCCATTCCTCTTCAATAAAGCCAACAGAATTTGTACATTTCTCTCCGAAGAATAATACTTGTTATTCATTTTAATAGCTATAATTAATTGTTATCTTTCTGTCGTTAAGTACACTAAGTGAATATTTCTTTTATCACAGAATTTCCTCATATCTGGATGTGGGCATTCTTTCAGATAGTATTTGTTGTTTGTGGAAACAAAATATAACAAGCTCCGCAAAGGCTCAAAGAATAAAGGATAATGCGATCTGCGTAGCAGAGTCTCTACCTTTAATTCCTTCCGTGTCGTCAAACTTAAATAAGGTACATCAAACAAGCTGATCCCCTTATCATATTTAGATCCTATGATAATACATGTTCCATTCTCATGCAAGGCAGAGACTGAGTGAAGCAAGATTTGATAATCCGCCTCCAGACTTCTTCTTGGGGCTGTCAGCATTAAAGTTTTACCATTGTCGCTCAAATACTCCTTATAAACACTCTCGGCACATAAATCACCGATTAATAGAGTTGAATAAAGAGGGATCGTCCGCTTAGGCGACAAGGCTTTATGAGCTTCGTAAAGCTTTAGGACCAAGCGATTGTTTACCGCCAAAATCAAGAAGAAGAGTGCTATCAATATGGAGAACAACCACAAAGGTGTAAAAGCAAACAGAACCAACATGCTCCATAGCAACGTCATGATTATTTTCCTTTTATTTCTTAAAATCCAGGACATACCAATGATTCCAAATAGAGTTTATAATTATCGTTTAGTGAGGATATGACAAACAATTCAGATTCCTCCAAATCAAAATCATCCAAATGAGCATAAAGGGAAATTCGCTGCGGTTTGGTTGATGTGAAGATAGGAATCGCACCTGTATTGATATGCCATTTCAAAATAATTTGACCCATATCTTTCTGGTATTTATCAGCCAGCGCACGGAGCAGTGTCGACTCCTTCAATTTAGGATGCATCTTACATAAAGGTGAATAATCCTGAAGAACGATATCATTTTCTTTACAGAATAACACCTCTTTATCGAAGATATTCAAGGGGTGCCTTTCTATTTGAAGAATCTCCGGTATGATATGCGCAACTTTCAACTCTTGCAAATGATTGATCCGCAAATTACATATACCAATCTTTCGAGTCAATCCCTGTTCTTTCAGCATGACCAGCTCTTCCCATGTAGGGTTCAAATACTTCAATACCGGCCAATGAATCAACAAAGAATCGATATAATCCAATCGCATAGTCTCCAGTTTTCTCTTGAAATACTCCACTACTTTCCCATTATACATCTGAATAGGATCTATTTTTGTTTGAATTTGATAGTCGGATCTTTTCAGCCCCAACTCGTTTGCCGACCGTTGGACTGCTTGACTCAAAACTTCTTCTGTAGCATAACTGGGAGCAGTATCAAAATGGGTAATTCCATTAGTCAACGCCGCATGACAGTTGATATACAAACTTTTAAAATCCTTGCTTGATGAAGCGCCAGATCCAAATATGACAGGTTTACTCTCTTTCATTTTTTTAATCGATTAACCACACTATTGACTTTCTCCAGAATCACTTCCCTTTCCCTTTGGGTCATGCCTATATAAAGAGCGGATAAACCGACAGAAATAATGGCAACAATCACCGAAATACATAAACGAACAAATGATGACGGAAAAAAGCTTATTATTAGTAAAGAAGGAATTATCGCTATGAGTGTAGTGAGCAGAATAGGAATTAACACTTCTATTATATACATTTGGGGTGGCAAACCGACCATATCACGCAACAGTATCACTCTAGCTATAAGCACTAAGATCTTTACAAATATGTATAAGTAATAGGTAGAGACAACTGGAGCACCATAAGTAAAAAATATCCATGTTAAAGGGAATTCCAATGCTCCAATAATGGCTAAGGTTATGGAATATAAGCGTATTCTACCAGTCGCCATACAAGCCGTGTAAGAAGAAAAACCTATACAATCGAAAATACCCAATATTAAAGATAACTGCACAAATATCACGGTATGTGGAGGTACGATAGTCAGCCATACACTTAGCATATATGGTGTCTCACATACCAAAGGTAACACCATGATGAACATGGCAAAATAAGCGAATTTAGCCCCCCGGCATATCAATGTATATAATCCTTGAATATCGCCAGCCGCATAGCTTTTGATAATTTGAGGATTCACAGCCATTGTAAAGTTGTTAACAAACTGCAATACTGCACTTTCTACCTGAGAAGATATACCTCTCGATGCATTCACTGTCACACCAAAGAACACATTGATAAGCATATTCACACCTTGCGTATTTAAAATACCATTTGCGTTTGTCAAGAAACTCCAACCAGAGAATCCTAACATCTCCTTGAATATGCACCAGTCAAACGCAACAGATCCCCTAGTTTCCTCAAAATGCTTTTTACAATAAAGCCAATAGAGTATTCTTATGGAAATAGAGATGACTGCTAAAAATATGGAGTAAGAGATTAATTTATCTATTGGAATGCACATCACTCCCAAACACGCAATCAATTTCAAAACAACATCAACAACGCTCATATAAGCAAAAGCTTTCATGTGCTCATGAGCAATGATACACGCATTATAAGGAATGCTTATCAGATTCACGCAAAAAGTGAACAGTGAGCAATGCAATACACACTTAGCGGCAAACTCTCTACCTTTAGGAAGCTGCATCTCTGTCTCCATAAACCATATCGCAACAACCTCTGCGATGATAAAGACTATGCCCGCCAATACATATTGTACAACCACGCTGGTAGAGAATAACCTCTTTAATCTTTCTGCTTTACCACTTCCTAACTCAAAAGTTATAAACCGACTGATAGCGGCAGACAATGCATTGGACAAAATACCAAACATAGTCACCATACCTCCGACTACTTGATAAATACCATAGTCATCCACACCAAGCACCTTCAACACGAGACGACTTGTGTACAATGATACCGCCAAGACAAAGATGGTACGCAGATATAATAAAAAAGTATTTTTTGCTATTCGTTGGTTGTTAATTACATTCTCAGTAGACATAAACGTAGGCAGGTATTTATAAGCGGGCAATTTATCCCTAGTCAAAAACCAAGTAAGGATAAACTGTGATTTTTAAAGATTATTAAACCTCTGATACTCCCCACTCGTGATATTATCCATCCACTCCTGATTATCCAAATACCAGCGCACAGTCTTCTCGATCCCCTCCTCGAATTGCAAACTCGGTTCCCAACCGAGTTCTTTTTGCAACTTGGTGGAATCAATAGCATAGCGTGCGTCATGGCCGAGGCGATCGGTCACGTAGGTAATCAAATCCAAGTCCTCCCCTTCTTTTCTACCTAACAGGCGATCCACCGTGTTGATCAGCACTTTGATGATGTCGATATTCTTCCACTCGTTGAAACCGCCGATATTGTAGGTCTCAGCGATTTTTCCGTGATGGAAGATCGTATCGATCGCACGGGCATGATCCTCCACAAACAGCCAGTCACGCACGTTCTCGCCCTTGCCATAGACTGGCAACGGCTTACGATGACAGATGTTGTTGATGAAAAGCGGGATCAGTTTCTCCGGGAATTGATAGGGGCCATAGTTATTTGAGCAGTTTGTCACGATGGTCGGCATACCATAAGTATCGTGATAGGCACGTACAAAATGGTCTGAACTTGCCTTACTCGCTGAATAGGGCGAATGTGGATTATACTTTGTCGTCTCATAGAAGAAATCATCCCCGTATGCCAAATGATGTTCACTGGACGACGCTGTTGTCGTGAACGGTGGCTCAATGCCCTCCGGATAATTCATGGTCAACGCTCCATACACCTCATCCGTAGAGATATGATAAAAGCGTTTGCCCTCGTACCTCTCCGGTAGACTCTCCCAATACAGCTTAGCTGCCTGCAATAGCGCCAGCGTACCCATCACATTAGTTTGGGCGAAGGTGAACGGATCTTTAATGGAACGATCAACATGGCTCTCGGCCGCCAAATGAATGATGCCATCGATCTGCTTATCCTGCATCAATTGATAGAATGCCTTGAAGTCGCAGATGTCCATCCTTATGAACCTATAGTTAGGCTTATCCTCGACATCCTTCAAGTTAGCCAAGTTGCCAGCATAGGTCAACTTATCCAAATTGAAGATGTTATACTCCGGATATTTATTCACGAGCAAGCGTACAACATGACTGCCAATGAAGCCTGCTCCACCAGTGATTACTATATTTCGTTTTGACATGATTCTGTTTATTTGTTTTTTATGTTAGCAATACATTGTCTCAGCGATTCTGTCCAATAAGGGATCCGAATACCGAATGTCTCCTTGATTTTAGATTTATCCAATACCGAATAAAATGGACGTTTTACAGGGCTGGGAAACTCGTCGCTATGACAGGGCTGCACATCGCAAGCGGTCGTGCCATTGTATTCAGCGATCGATTTCGTGAAGTCAAACCATGAGCATACCCCCTCGTTGGAGTAATGATAGATACCGGTCTTGTCATAATCATGTTCGTTTTTTTTATCCGCATAATCTTTCAACACCGTCTCAATGGCTTTCGCCAAATCCAAGGCGTATGTGGGTGTTCCCACCTGGTCGAACACGACCTTAAGATGTGGTTTGGTAGCCGTAAGGTTCATCATCGTCTTACAGAAGTTCTTGCCAAACTCACTGTACAACCAAGCCGTACGGATAATCACATGCTTGCAACCGATAGCTTGAATCTTCTGCTCACCATGCAATTTGCTCATACCATAAACTCCGGTGGGGGTTCCTTGTTGATCCTCTTGACAAGGCACATTGCACGGTTCTTTACCAAACACATAGTCTGTCGAGATTTGCACTAAAAAACCATTGGTCTCTTTCATTACCTTGGCTAAGTTTTCCGGAGCCTCAGCGTTCAACTTCTCCACCAATTCCTCATTACTTTCAGCCATATCCACATTGGTATAGGCGGCGCAATTCACGATAACATCTACACGCTGCGCCGCGACCATCTTCCTCACCGCCTCCAAATCCGTAATATCCAAAAAGCCGGTCTCTACGCCTTCCACTTGATTCACATCCGTGAATACATAGTGGTCGTCACTTTCCCGAGCGATGATACGCATCTCGTTTCCCAACTGCCCGTTGGCACCAGTCACCAATATATTCATCTTATTCAAATTCAGGGTATAAATTTACATGATAATCAAACGGTGAATCAAAATCCTCCAAACAAGGATGTTTTATGTCCTTCTCCGAAAGAAGGACCTTGTCCATCGGTATCCGCCAATCTATGCCTAGGCTCTCATCCTTTATACGGATGCCCCCATCCGCTTGCGGAGCATAGAAATTATCGCATTTGTATTGGAAAACAGCTATCTCACTCAATACCGCAAATCCATGAGCGAACCCTCTAGGCACGAAAAACTGGCGATGATTCTCTTCGCTCAACTCAACAGCCACATGCTTACCATACGTTGGGCTTCCTTTGCGAATATCCACGGCTACATCAAGGACGCATCCTTTCACGCAACGCACTAACTTGCTTTGAGTAAAGGGAGGTTTCTGGAAATGCAAGCCACGCATCACTCCGTATGAGGACATACTCTCATTATCTTGTACAAAATTTATCTTACGAACCTTCTCCTCAAACTCACGTTGCGAGAAACTCTCGAAAAAGTATCCCCGAGCGTCATCGAACACCTTCGGCTCAATGATCACTACACCCTCTATATCTGTCTTTATTACCTCCATCTTAACCTAAATTCGGATCTCCTGTCTCCTTTAATTCCTCAATTACTTTCAGTAAGTATTGACCATACTGATTCTTTAACATCGGCTGCGCCAATTCTCTCATACGCTCCTCCGTGATCCATCCTTGACGATAAGCGATGCCCTCCAAGCAGGCCACTTTCAATCCCTGACGCTTCTCCAACACCTCGATATAAGTAGAAGCCTCGCTCAGAGAGTCGTGCGTACCGGTATCCAGCCAAGCGAAACCCCGGCCTAAAGTTTGGACTCTCAGCTCTCCATCCTCCAAGAATCGTTGGTTGACCGTAGTAATCTCATACTCGCCGCGAGCGGACGGTTGAATGCTGCTAGCTACATCAACAACCTTGTTCGGGTAGAAATACAATCCGACCACGGCATAGTTGCTCTTAGGGCATTCCGGCTTCTCCTCAATACTCAGGCAATTGCCGGCCTGATCGAACTCGGCTACGCCATAACGCTCCGGATCACTCACCCAATAGCCAAAAACAGTAGCCCTATTCTCCTTCTCAGCCGTACGAACCGCCTCCTTTAGCATCGATGTAAATCCATTACCATGGAAGATATTATCACCTAGCACCAAGCAAACGCTGTCATCACCGATGAACTCAGCACCAATAGTAAATGCCTGCGCCAATCCATTCGGCGATGGCTGCTCCGCATACTCGAAACACACACCATAATCAGAGCCATCCCCAAGCAGACGCTTGAATCCGGGCAAATCGTATGGCGTTGATATGATCAAGATTTCCCGGATACCCGCCAGCATTAACACACTGATAGGATAATACACCATCGGCTTATCAAAAATAGGAAGCAACTGCTTGCTCACTCCCTTAGTGATCGGGTATAATCGGGTACCCGAGCCACCAGCTAAAACGATTCCTTTCATACGAATATTCTCTATATCATTCACACACTTTTTTATCTCACCCTTCCCCCAGCACATACTTCCTGATCCCATACCGAATGCTCGGTACATTCGCCCCGTTCACGAACGTGAGGTGAGGCAAGAGGGCGCTGATGAAGGCACGGCTCTTGACCAGCTTGAGGGGAGACGAGTAGTCGGCTAGGATCTCGTTGTAAAGGTCCGTCAATACCGTTTGGCAAAGGGTGACCGTGTCCGGGCAGGCGCATAGGCGGGCCTCGTAGACAAGACGGGTCGCCTCGTCCGGGATGAACAACGCCAACGAGGAGGGTTCAGCCGTCACCGGAGGGGCAGGAGAGTTTATCGGAGGAGACGGAGACTCATGAAGTCCCGATTCCGCGGGCGTAATCCAGCGTTCCGTCCGTGTCACCGTCCCGTCACCCCAATGGATGTTCTGGATAGCGATGGTGGCATTGGGCAGGATCTGCACGTTACCTCCATTGACCGTAAAGGCAGAACGTGCCTGTTCCGCCCGCTCTTGATTTTCTGTCATATCCGTTTTTAATTTAAGTGTTAACAATAATCACCCTTTTCACGGGGGATATTTATTTCTATCCTCATTTCATCCACCATACGTCCGTTTCCGTACCCGTCCCGTCCATCGCTATTCCGGGAACGGGCAGGAACGCATTCCTTTACCGGCAGTAACCGAATAATCAATTTATTTTATCCGATCATGAAAGAGTCTATCTTTTCCTTTTTCAACGCCCCCATCACCAATCAAGTACCGAACGGGGTCGTCTGTGTCAGTCAATTGTACGCCTATATCACCACCAGCGAGTGGCTGCGTGAGCGTACCGATCAGGTACGTGCCGCATCGAGCGACGAGAAACGGTTCAGGCGGCTGAAACAGAGTTTGCTACCCTATGTCACGCCCGCCGGTATCTTCTCCTACCGCAAGGAAGATCACTTGCTCGTGCCCTCGGGCGAGTTCGTCATCGACATCGATCACCTCTCCTCACCCGAAGAGGCGATCTGTTGGAGGGACACGCTCTTCGCCGATGAGCGGCTACGCCCCGATCTCTCCTTCGTGAGTCCCAGTACCACGGGAATCAAGCTCCTCGTACCCTATCGCCTGTCGATCAAGAAAACCGTAGAGGAGTCTTTCGACGAGGCGGTACGATTCGCTTGGGAATACCTTGAGTGGAAATACGGGCTGAAAGCTGATGCCACGAACGCAGACCTCTCACGGGCTTGCTTCCTTTGCCACGATCCCTCAGCGAGGCTAGGAGACCGGAATTGTTGACAGAGGACAAGTGACAGTTGGTAGTTATAAATCATTATTCACCATTCATTATTCATTCATCATGAACCCATTATCAGATCTGGAGCGGCTCGTTGCCGCCATCGAGAAACAGGGGGCGAACATCGCTCCCACCTATCAAGAGTATATGCCGATCGCCTTCGCCATCGCCAACGATTGCGGAGAGGCCGGCCGGACATTCTTTCATCGTATCTGCCGGATGTCGGAGAAATATGTCTCTACCGAGGCGGATAAGCTATACGACCATGCCCTCAAAGGAGGCAATGGACGGAATGGCTTGGGATCCGTATTCCACTTGGCGGACCTAGCCGGCGTGAAACTGGACAAATCCATGGCCGAGGCCGGGAAACTTTCAAACTTTCAAACATTCACGCCTCCTTCACACACGCACACGTGTACGCACGAGGAACAGTCCGTGAAAAATGTCCCGCCCGCCTTTCCGGAGTATCCTTGGCCCGCTTTCCTCAAACGGATGATCGACCGGGGCGATACCCCCGCCCAAAAGGATATCCTCCTGCTGGGAGGTATCACCGTGTTGGGAGCGACACTCAACAAATCGATCCGGATATCGTACGGGCGAAAATTCTACTACCCTTGCCTGCAAACGTTCATCGTCGCCCCTCCCGCCTCGGGAAAGGGAGCCCTCGCTTGGACACGCCGGCTTGCCGAGCCGATACATGAGGCGATGATGGCGAACTACCGGCAGAGGCATAAAGCTTACCGGGAGGAGAAGAGCCGTTGGGACTCGCTGGGCAAGAAAAAATCCGATACGCCGGAGCCCGAGATGCCTCCCCTCAAGATGTTCCTTATCGCCGGTAACAATTCCGGCACCGGCGTGCTGGAGAACCTCATCGAGGCCGACGGCATAGGGCTGATCTGCGAGACCGAGGCCGATACCGTGAGCACGGCCATCGGCACCGAGCACGGGCACTGGAGCGATACCTTGCGTAAATGCCACGACCACGAGCGACTGGCTTTCAACCGACGCACGAACCGGGAATACCGGGAGTGCCCGGCCTCTTACCTCAGTGTCTTGTTAAGCGGGACCCCGGCGCAGGTACGGCCACTCATTCCCTCGGCCGAGAACGGGTTGTTCTCACGCCAATTGTTCTACCGGATGCCACCCATCGACGAGTGGGCGGATCAGTTCGAGCAGGGCGACGAGGACATGGATAGCCTCTTCTCCGATTGGGGGAAGCAGTGGAAAATGCTCGTGGACTACCTGCGTGAGAGGGTCAATATCATACAATTCCATCTCTCCGACACGCAAAAGGAGCGATTCAACAGCTGCTTCGCACGCATATTCGGGCACGCCGGCCTTTCCTACGGATATCCGATGCGAAGCTCCGTGGCCCGTATCGCTATCAATATCTGCCGGATCGCTTCCGTGGTGGCCTTCCTACGATCGGTGGAGAGTCTCCTCATCCCACAAGCCATTCTCGATTCTCAGTTTTCAATCCTCAATTGTCCCGGTCTCTCGCCTGCCCTCGAGATCCCGGAGGAGAACGTACGGGACGGTATCGTTCCTTCCCTAGAGTTACGTATCAACGATGACGATTTTAAGGCTGTCCTCTCGCTCGTGGAGCCGCTCTACCGTCATTCGGCGGGCATACTCTCCCTGCTTCCGTCTGACGAGGTGCCACGCTCTCGCACGCCCACGCCCCAAGAGGCTCTCTTCGCGGCCCTTCCACTCTCTTTCAACCGACAACAGGCCTTGGAGGAAGCAGAGAGGAACAACATCCCCACCGCCACCCTAGATACCTGTCTCAAGCGAATGCAGGAACGAGGCACGCTGGAGAAGAACGGCCGGGGCGAGTACAGCTTCGGCGGCCGTGTCACCCATAAGTAATCCCGGCCTCCCTCACACCCCTATATAACGTACCCCACGGGCGTGTGTGTGTGAGGGGGGGACGAATGTTTGAAAGTTTGAAAGTTTCATTCTCCCAAATCTATAAATCATAAATCAAATGTTCTTGCCATTAAGAAAGTCCGCACTAGCGGCATCCTATTTCCCGGAGCTGGCCTCCCATCAAGCTTGCAACCGCTTACGTCGTTGGATCATTCGATGCACGGAATTGCACGACAAGCTGCTGGAGACGGGCTACCGCCCCGAGCAACGTATATTCACGCCCCGACAGATCAGATTAATCATCCACTACCTAGGAGAACCGTAAATTAGTTGACAGTTGCGCACAGAGGTAAATAAAAACAGCCTACTGTCACTAGTCAACTGTCAACTTGGATGGGTATTCTAAGATCTTTACAATGCCCATCCAAGGCTTCTTATAATGCCTATTCAAAGGGGCTTACGATAGGCAGCGTAAGAAACCGGCGGTTATCACTGCGTCCCATGTTAATTAATCGTTATTCCCTACCCCGGGCATCAATCGGCATCACCGCCCCTTACGGCGGAACCTATCTTTGTAACATTGATCAGCAAGCAATTAATTTTCTATTATTAATCTTTAATTATCAAACTATGCCACAAGCATTTCAAGCACGAAAGTTTTTTATCCCCAAGACGGATCCCAAGCAGGAGGTGTACAAGCCGGTTCCCTATTATTTCGGTACCCTGTCCACACAAGATGCGGCCGACCAGATCGCCGAGGAGTCTTCGCTCACGAAGGGTGACGTATTGAACGTATTGGATCGTTATCAGCGGTATGTCATCAAGAACCTACAGAAAGGTTACAAGGTGGAGCTGCTAGGGTTCGGAACCGTCTATAACCGCTTCGTCACGGAGAAGGGGGTAGCGACCGCCCCCGAGGTCAAGGCTACGCATATACGGACTATCGTGCCGGGATTCTCGCCTTCCTATACCATACTGAACGGGGCACGACGCTACTCGCTGCTGGGCGAGAAGACTTCGTTGCTCAAGGTGACGATACTCGGGACGCCGGTAGAGGAAGGGGGCGGTTCCGATTCTGAGTCGCCTGATGAGATCTGATATGTCACTTTTGGCTTGACCCAAAAGTAACCAAAAGGTCAAGGCTGACGCTGACGGGCTACTTCGAGACCTACGCTCGCTGTCGCATCCCAACTCGCTTCGCTCAGACAGGGATGCTCCGGGCGCTCGCTGCGGTCTCTTCGCTTGACGCCCGTCCGCTGAGGCCGTCCAAAGGAAAGCCAAGCTTTCCTCTTATATCAGCCGGGATTCCTAATTCATAATTCATAATTTAAAATTCATAATTCATGAAAAAGTCCGTATGGAGTACCATTATCAAAGTGATCATCGCCGTAGCTACCGCCATCGCGGGAGCACTTGGCATCCAATCCTGTATTCTCTAATTTTCAATT